>JAABTR010000467.1 GCA_011389755.1 Deltaproteobacteria bacterium
GCTCTCATCTTCAGGGCGACGCCGCCGCCTTGACCCTTGGCCGCGGCGAGCCCGGTCAGGCTCTCCAAGACGAGCAGCCGGCGCCTGTCCTTTTGGGGCGGAGCGTCGAAGACGCGGACGTCCTCCACGGCAAGCGCGATCCGAACGTCGAGGGGCACGTCCGGCATCAGCGCGGTTTCTTCCTCGCCGGGAGGCCCTCGCGGCGGCGCCAAGTCGGCGAGCGCCGCGCTCGGATCCGAGCCCAAAAACACCCGGACCCCTTTGACCGAAGCCGCCACCTCGACCGGCCCGAAGAGCAGCTGCCACGGTCGCCACCGCACCCCTATTTTGTCCACCTCGACGCGGAGCTGCCCGTCTCGGTCCCGAAGCACGATGTCGTCCAGCACCAGCGCCGCGCCGAGTCGGCCGTGAACCGCCCCCACCCGGACGCTGCCGGGTATCGCGTCGTCATAGGCCTTGAGCGCTTGCGTCACCACGAGCCGCGCGGCCCAGTTCGTCGATGTCGCGAGCCCGGCGGTCACCGCGGCGAGGCAAAGCACGGCCGCGACGCCAACCGCGAGAGACTTTGCGACCTTGTGCGTTGCCCGCGCCATCAAAAGGCCTCACCGAGCGCGAGGTAGAACGCCCACCCCCGTTCGCCGCGAGACATCTGTGTCTCGTTGAGGATGACGCCGAAATCGAACCGAAACTTTCCGATGATGCTGTCGTAGCGAACGCCGGCTCCCGAAGCGTAGCTCAGCTCCCCCAAGCGGTATTCGATCTCACCGCTTCTGACGTCCCCCGCATCGACAAAGCCGGCGAGATAGAGCTCCTTCCAGACCCGGCCGCGCAGCTCCAGGTTCCCCAAGATGACGGTTTCTCCGCCGATGGGCACGCTGCGGCACGATGAGTCGCCGGCGGGGCACAGCTGCGTCTTTGGAGACAACCGCCGGTAACCGTACCCGCGGACCGTGTCGGCGCCTCCGAGGTAGAACTTCAGGTTGATGGGCGAGCCGGGGCGTTTGCCGTACGGGAGGATCCAACCCGACCCGATGCGGGCCGCGAGCTGGATCCTCTCCACAATGGTCCAGTAGCCCCTGACCTCTCCTGAGAGCTTGAAGAAATCGAAGTCCCCCAAAAACGGTCCGCCCGCCGCCATGTAACGGGTCTCGAAGACGACGCCGTTTCGGGGCTCGAGTATATCGTCGACCAGGTACACCGTGGCCTCGAGCTCTCCATAAGAGATGAGGTAGGGGTCGCGAAAGTCGAGCCCCAAGACACTGCGGTTGGCGTTTACGGTCTCGGAGATGGAGAAAAAATCGTAGTACTCGATGTTGTGGCTCAGGCCCAGGTGGAGGACCTGGCCGAAGAACCGCGACACGCCGACCCGGCTGCTGGGCGAATAGTATTGATAACCCTCCGCAATATCGATTCGAAACCGCGGACCAAAGGTCCAGACGAGGCGATCTTCGAGCCAGCCCTTTTTTCGGAGCTGGGGCCCCAAGTCCAAAATGGGACCGTGCTCTTTGATGTCGTAAAGCGAAGGGAGCTCGGCATAACCGAGGCGCAGGTCGAGATCCAGGCGGGTGAGGTGTCCGAAGATGTTGCGGTGCGTGTAGCGGGTGCTGACCCGCTCTTCCCAGCGCTCGGACGACAGCCCCAAGCCCGCGCCGACGCGGATCGACTGGGGCTCGGACTCGACCACTGAGATCACCACCTTGACCTCCCCGTCCGGGCTCACTGCCTTTTCCTCGGCGGTGACCGAGCTGAACACGTCCATGCCGAAAAGGACCTTCTCCATCGTCTGGAGGAGCGAAGGAGAAAAAGGCTCGCCGCGGGCAAAGGAGACCTCGCGCCGGGCCAGGTACTCAGGCACGTAGCCCAGACCTTTGAACTCGATCTCACCGATGCGGGCCCGGGGGCCCGGCACGGGTGTCAAGAGGATCCGCGCCCGGCGCGACTGGCGATCCACCTGGGCGTCGGCGAGGATCTGCCCCTGGGGAAACCCCATGCGGCGCAGCGCGTTCTTCATGTCGCTTCGACTCTGGGTCAAGCGCAGGACCTCGAAAGGCCCCCCCACCTCCAGGCGGAGAGCCTCTTCCACCTCCCGCTTTTCTTCGGGGCTCAGTTCGGCCCCGGCGGCGCCCCAAGACACCTCCACGTCCTCGACGCGGGTGGGGCGCCCCTCTTCGATCCGCACGACGACGTCCACCGTGTCCTCGCCATCGGGCTGCGTCCAAATGCCGAGCACCTTGGCCTCGTAGTAGCCGAAAGATGCGTAGAGCTCCTCGATGCGCTCGACATCCACGTTGATCAGCGCCTCGTTGAGGTAAAACGGATCGGAAAACGGCACCCAGGAGGTCTCGGAGAGGTAGAGGTAGTCGAGCAGCTCGTCGTGCTCGAACCGCTCCACGCCTTCGAAGCGGACGTCATCGACCTCGAGCTCGGCCCCCAAGGCGCGCTGCCGGGCCTGTCCGGCGCACCCCAGCCCCACGGCGCAGAGCGCGCCGAAGATCAAAAGCCAAAGCTGGTATGCGCCGGTTCTCAATGGCCTGCGGCTCCTTTGCTCCGCTCGTCAGTCTCCGCCTTCGCCACCTTCGACATCGCCGACCGCCGCCCCGCTCAGGCTTAGCTTCCGCGCCGCGTCACCGAGCTCTCGGAGCTGATCGTCGGTCGCCTCGTTCAGCTGCCAGCCCCACGCCCCTGCGTACCCGGCTCCCAAGATCCCGCCCAGCAAGACCTCGTAGTCCAGCGCTCCTTGCATGGGCCACAGGGGAAACTCGCCGATGACCACCGGGCGGCTCCAAATCCCGTAGACCTCGGTGGCGACGTCAATGGGCCAGTAGCGATGAACCCAAGCATACAGATGGTACTGGTCGAAATCGATGTCCAGCCTCGACCACGCATCGCGCCACTTGACCGCGGCCGAGCCCACCGTGACGAGGGAGAAGGAGCCCTCGCGCACCTGCACTATCATCTCCTCCAAAAATCTCTCCATCTGGGCAAACGAGATGCAATCCAGCGTCGAGTCGGGGCTAAAGGGGGGATCTCCGAAGGGCGACTGGTCGCAGACCGCCCACTCGGGTTCGTTCATGATGTCGAAGGCCATCACCCTCTTCCAATAAGGGCTTTCTCCGACCGCGCGAACGAAGGGCGCGACCACCCGCTCGGCGAGCTGCTCTCGGCGCACCTCGTCAGACGCGAACCGGCCCAAGGACGGAATCTCGACGCCGGCGATCCGCGTGTGGGGCGCGAAACCGTTGAAGGAGAAGAGGCTCAGCACGTAGTAGATATCGAGCTCCTCGGCGAGCATCAAGGCCGACTCCAGGTCGTCGAGGGTGGTCGCTCCCAAGCCGAGGGGCGCGTCGTCGGCGTCGAACAGCACGCCGTCGCCGCGAAAATCGGGAAACACAAACCAGCGCACGACCTGGGCGCCCGCGCGTTTGGCCCGCAGCAGCGCTTCCCTGTGCGCCTCGACGCTGCCCGAGACGCCCTTTTTGCCCCACGCGTCGATACCGCCGAAGTCGCCGGCGTAGACGTTCCACCCATAATTGAGGCCGAAGCTGAACTGCCGGACTCCGTCCCAGGCGATGCCCCCGCAGCGATGATCTTCCCCGCACGGGCTCTGAGGCGGGATGAGGTCTCGAGCGACCGGTCGCGGCGCCGCTTGTTTGTCCTCAAAGAGCGGCTCGAGGTCCGGCGCACAGGCGGCCGCGCCCATGAGCGCGACCGCGACAGCCCACCGAAATCCCATCCGCGAGTTGGCCATGAGCGACACCGAATCACAGACGTCTTTATAAATCAATCGCTACGGTTCTAAATCAGCGTCGCTGAGAGCATCAGGTTGCGCGGCGTCACGCTCTTCTCACAAAAAGCCCCGACATGGGCTCGGTAGCCGTGCTCTTCCAGAAAAAGTGCCCGGTCCAAGAGCAGCCAGCTCTCGATAGCCCGGCGAAAAAGCCCGCGCACGATGCCCAGCGACGTGGCGACCCTCAGCCGCTCCCACCCGGCCCGCTCCACGGCCTCGGCGTCCCACCCGTGAGGGAGCCGCACGCCCGCCTGCTCGGCCGCCCGCGCGGCGAAGAGGGAAAACGGAAGGCGAAAAAAGGACCGCGGGAGCCTACCGAAGCTCTCCACCGGCCCGTCGCCCGCCTCTCTTGTGAGCAGCTCGAAGCTCAAGCGATAGGCCTCGGCGCGCTTGCGGAGCCGCCGCTCCCCCTGTCCGGCGACGACCTCCTGCAGACACGCGAGGCGCAGGTCGTGCCTGTGAAGGCGCAGGCGGCTTTCTTTCGCGGCCCGAGACAGAGGCTCGTAATACGCGCCACCGATGCGCTGGTAGCAGCACGGCGCCACCGCGACAAAGCGCGCTCGCCTCGCGACGACCGACCTCATCAGCGCCACGTGCAGCTCGCCGCAGGCGTGAAGCGCCACAGCCGCCGCGCTCGGCCCCAAGACGTCATCAAAGCTGCCGGTCAAGACGTCGGCGCATCGAAAATCCATGGGCACCCCTTCTCGCTCGGCGAGCTCGCGACCCGAGTCGCAAAGCCGCCTTCGCTTCTCCACCCCCAGAGCCCGCGCCCGAGAAACCGACGCCAAGGTGCGGCCCAGGTGCCCCTTGCCCGCGCACCAGTCCACCCAGGTCTCCACGCCCGACGGGGCCTGCCCCTGGAGGACGCGCACGAAGGCGGATATCTGGCGCCATTTGCGCTGCGGAACGAACCGGGGTGGGTGTTTTGGCAGCTCCAGCCCGGGGCTGCCTTCCAAAGACGGCCAATCGGACAGACCGCGGTTGCGCTCCACGAGAGGGGCCGCCGCCGGGACGCGGCGCGCCAACACGCTCGGATTCTCCTCGAGGAAACACGCCTCCTCGAGCTCTAGCGCCCGCAGCCCCGCGGACAGCTCAGGCAGGTCATCTTCCCACGGCGCGGGCAGCTGGACGAAAGGGCGCGGTCTCCACAGCCCGGTGGTGCGGGTCAGCCAGTCGTCGACGCGCTCGAATCGACTCTGATGGGGTGAGCTTCGACCGTTCAAAAAGGCCTTCTTTTCAGGATGCGGACCTGCATGGCAGCAGGGCCATGGTTAACCTTAATTACAGGAGAAAACAAAGCGCAATCGAAGAGCCGAAAACAACCGGCTACGGTGGAGTGGGGGCTCTTCGTTCAGATAGGCCGCGCCGCGCTTGAATCGCTTTTTCCCCCCGCGAGCGCGGTCAACCGCCCGCGCAGGCGGCCTGCCTGCCAAAAAGATCCCGCCGCCTCTTCTTCCACGATCTGCATCGCGATTCATTTTTTGCAGGCCAACCTCACATCGGCTCGAAAAAAGCATTATGCTGCCATTAACAAAGACAAAAAGACGCCGCAAAAGGGAGGTCTCGTTCAGATGGTGAATATCGATCGGAGACTCATCGATCGACTCCGCCAGTCCGGGCGCATCGTTTTTCTGTCCGGTGCCGGGATATCCGCGAACAACGGCGTGACGGCGTCTCGCGACATCTGGAGCCACTCAAAAAAATACCGGCCCGCAGATCTGGCATCGGTGGCCGGTTTTTTGCGCCACCCCGACATCGTCTGGCAGTGGTACCGGCAGCGCATCGCCGCCGCAATGAAGACAGAGCCGAACCCGGGGCATCGGGCTATCGCCCAGATGGAGTCGATCTTCGAAAAAGTGACCGTGATCACCCAGAACGTGGACGGTATGCATCAAAGAGCCGGCTCCACACAGGTGGTGGAGCTCCACGGCAACTTCCTGCGGTGCCACTGTCTGGAGTGTGGACACAAAGACCCCAGGCCCACGACCGAGATCACCGGCGAGGTGCCAAAATGTTCAAAATGCGATGGTCTTTTGCGGCCTTCGGTGATCTGGTTCGCAGAGCCGCTGCCCCAAGAGGAGCTTGCGGTTGCATTCGCCGAGACTTCGAGCTGCGACGTGCTCTTCTCGGTGGGAAACTCTTCTGTGGTCTTTCCCGCGGCCCAGCTCCCACACGACGCAAAGAGGCGCGGAGCGCTCACCATCGAAATCAACCTCGCCCCCACAGCTCTGACGCCGTCGGTCGACGTCTTTCTCGAAGGCAGCGCCGCGGAGATTCTGCCGCCCCTGGTACGCGCCCTGGCTTAGGGCCGCGATAAACAAAAGAGTCAATGACGACAGTTTGCTCTTGACATCTCCCTCCCTCTTGCCTAACGGTCTTTCTTGCTCAAGAGGTTAAATACCCAATTTAAATGTCTACTTTTTTGGAGGGCAAAATGAATCGCGAAGAACTCAAAGAAATCCTCGAACGCATCGTGAACAAAATGGAAGACGCGCCCCAAACCGGCTGCATCTTCGGCGACGGTGGCTGCGACGAAAACACTTGTGATCTCACAACTTTTTACGCGGTCGGCGAAGAGGGCTGAGCGCAGAGATCGTTCCTTATGACCTCGTTATGCGCCCGCGTCTTCTCCAAAGGGGGCGCGGGCTTTTTTTTCGCGAACACCTCTTTAGGAGATCAAAAACGATGCCGCTGACAGAAGAACAAAAGAAATACATCGTCGACAACGCGGTCGAGATCCTCCAATCCGCCGACAAAGACAAGCGCATGACCGCGCTGCGGGAAAAAGTGATGAACGCCGAGGGCAAAACCGCGCTCGATAAGGATGACGCGCTGTACTCGGTTCTCCAGGCCCTCGAAGAGCTCTACGGTAAGTAGCTTCTCAAAAGCCCCGTGAGCTACAGCGTCTCAAAGACACAAAGGACCCTCGCGGGGCGCTACCTCGCGGTGCTCGCCCTGCTCCCGCTTGCGTGGCTTGTGCCCCACCATGAGCTGATCACCAACTGGCGACCCCTTGTGGCGCTGCCGCTGTGGATGCTCCTGGGCCATCTCGCGACCAGCGGCTCCTACCTGGTCACCGGCTTCTCGCCCCGGGGCGCCAAGGGGCTCTTCATCGGCTCGCTCACGATCTACCGGTCGAGGAGATCGGGGGTTCACCTTCAAGCGGCGCTCACCACGGCCATTGCCGAGGAGCTCGTCTTTCGTTACGCCGCGCTGATGGCGCTTTTGGGCTGGAGCCAGAGCCCGGCTTTGTCGCTGCTTGCGACTAGCTTGGTGTTCAGCGTGGGGCACGTCCACCGCAGGCCGTCGCTTAGGGCGCTGCCCCGATACCTTGATTACTTTTTGCTTGGGTTGCTGCTGGGCGGCGTGGTCTTTGTTACCGGTTCCATTTATCCGGCGATCATCCTCCATGCGATGCGGAATTATATTTTGCGGTGTTTGCTTGTTAGTCGAGAAGAGTATTTGGGGTTGAGTGGGGAGGGGGGGCAGGGACCTTAGGGACCAAAGGGACCTAAGGGACCTAAGGGACCTTTAGGGACCT
>JAABTR010000468.1 GCA_011389755.1 Deltaproteobacteria bacterium
GCGGAGCAGAGCTCCGGCACAAACGCGCCACCGGAGTGAGAGTCGATGTCTCTCGTCAAGCTCGCTGTCCGCAACCCGGTCATCTCCAACCTGCTCATGGTCGCGATCATCGTCCTTGGGACGATCGCCTTTTTCGCGCTGCCCCGGGAGCTGATGCCCGAGATTAAGTTCAATTGGGTCCTGGTGGTGGTCCCCTATCCCGGGGTGTCTCCCGAGGAGATCGAGCGGCGGATCACCATCCCCATAGAGGACGAGATACAGGACGTCACCGGTCTGGATTTTGTGATCTCCCAGTCTCAGGAGAGCGCGGCCGTGTTGATGGCGCGGTTCCAGTCGATGTCCGATGAGGAGTTTCGAGCGCGGTTCCAGGAGCTGCGCACCGAGGTCGACCAGGTGGACAATCTCCCCGAGGCTGCCGAGACCCCGGTTATCCAGACCTTCACCTCCACGGATCTCGCCCCGGTCATAACGGTGCACGTTCACGGTGCGCTGAGCGAGCGGCGGCTCGGCGAGCTCACCCGAGATCTGCAAAAAGAGATCATCGACGTCTCGGGGGTGAGCAAGGCCGAGCTGCTCGGTGTGAGAGACAAGGAGATCTGGGTCGAGCTCGATCCGTCCAAGCTCTCCCACTACGCGTTATCTCCCCAGCTCATCCGCGCGGCTATCGCGGCGCAAGGAGCGAGCGTGCCGGCCGGCGGGCTCGCCTTTGGGCGCGAAGAGCTGCTGGTGCGCACCAAGGGCCGGCTCGAGTCTGTGGAGGATCTGCGCAAGGTCATCGTCCGAGCGGCGCCGGGCGCTCAGGTCGTCACGCTCGAGGACGTGGCAGCGGTGCGCGAAGGGTTCGAGCGCGAGGAGACCCGCAGCCGCCTGAACCGCCAACCCTCCATGAGCATCACCATCAGCAAGCGGCCCCAGGCGAGCTCCACCCGGATCACCGAGGAGATCCGCGCGGTGGCCGAGAGGTTCAAGGAGAGACACGGCGGCCTCGTGGACGTCGCCTTCACCATGGACACCTCCGAGCACATCGCGCGGATCATGACCATCTTGAGCAACAACGCTTGGACGGGATTTCTCGTGGTGGTGGTCGTTTTGTTGGCGGTCCTGGGCTTGCGCAACGCCCTGCTCGCGGCGCTTGGGATTCCCATCGCGTTTTTGGTCTGCTTCGTCTTCATGTCCCAGACCGGGAGGTCGCTCAACGGCAATTCGCTGTTCGGGCTGGTGCTCGTCTTGGGCGTCATCGTCGACGACGCCATCATCGTCGTGGAGAACTGCTACCGCCACGTGCAGATGGGTAAGAGCTGGGTCAAGGCTGCCATCGAGGGGACCGAGGAGGTGGCTATGCCGGTTTTCTCGGCGACGGTGACCACCCTGGCGGCGTTTTTGCCCCTGATGCTGCTGCCGGGCATCGTGGGAGATTTTCTGCAGATCATACCGATTACGGTGAGCCTGGCGCTGGTCGCTTCCTTGGTGGAGGCCTTCACGATCTTGCCGGTGCACTTTGCCGAGTGGCCGGGTAAGCACCTGGGCAGGAAACAAAAAAGGCGCCCTCTCGCGGCGCTCAAGGCCAAGTACGAGCAGGTCTTGAGGATAGTGGTTCGCTGGCGCGCCGCGTTCGTGCTCGCGGTGGTGCTGGTCTTGCTGCCGGCGGCGGTGATCCTCATCCCGTTTTTGGGGATCGACCTCTACGCCGCCGAGGAGGTCTCGACGTTTCAGGTGCGCATGACCATGCCGCCGGGCACCAATCTCGAGACCACCTCCAGGGTGCTCGCCGAGATCGAGGAGCGGGCCGCGGCGTTGCCGGCCGAGGAGGTGCGGGCTGTCAACGCCACGGCGGGCATGGTGCTGACCCAAGAGGACTGGATCTACCGAACCGACGTGGGCCAGGTCTGGCTGGATCTGACCTCGTACACCGAACGCGACCGCGGCCTCGAGGAGATTATGGCCGATCTGCGCGGGCGGCTCGCCGGGATATCCGGCCCCGTCTCCTTGGAGCTCGTCAAGTTCGCCGTGGGGCCGCCGGTGGGCAAACCGGTGGAGCTCAAGGTCAAGGGCAAGAGCTTCGAACAGATGGAGGCTGTCGCGAACCTTTTGCAGGAGCACCTGTCAAAAATGGACGGCGTCCTCGACATCGGAGACGACTACGCCAAGGGCAAGAAGGAGATGCAGTTTCGGGTCGACAGCGCCAGCGCCGCGGCCTATGGGCTCACGGCGGCAGACGTGGGGATGGCCCTGCGAACCGCCGTGGACGGGGTGGTGGCCGACGTGCTGTTCGATGAGGACGAAGACCGCGACATCGTGGTCAAGATGGACCGCCGCCTCATCGACGAGCCCCAAGATCTTTTGGAGATCCCTGTGCCGACCCCCGCCTCGGGCTTCATCCCCCTCGGGGCGGTGGCGACATACACGGTGGAGCCCACGATTTACTCCATCAAACGCTACAAGGGTGAGCGGGCGATCACCGTTTTTGCCGGGATTGACGACGCGAAGACCAGCACGGTGAAGGTCATGGGCGCCCTCGCGGATCTCTTCGAGGAAATCTCGCCGAGCTATCCCGGAGTCTCTCTCGATTTCACCGGGGAGTTCCAGGAGTTCAAAGAGTCGTTCAGCTCTCTCGTCCAGCTGACGCTCTTCGGGGTCTTGCTCATCTACGTGATTTTGGGGGCGCAGTTTCGCTCCTACATTCAGCCCTTGGTGATTCTGTTCACCGTGCCGTTCTCCTTTGTGGGGGCCATCTTTGGGCTCTTGGTGGCGGGCAACTCCTTTTCGTTGATCACCATGTTTGGGATCGCCGGGCTCGCGGGGATCGCGGTGAACGACGCCATCGTGCTCATCGCCTTTATAAACAGGCGACGCGAAGAGGGGATGGAGGTCACAGAGGCGGTCATCGAAGGTGCTCGGACCAGGCTGCGCCCGATCCTCTTGACCTCGGTGACCACCGTCGCCGGGCTGTTACCCATGGCGCTGGGCATCGGCGGGCTCTCGACCGCGTGGAGCCCGCTCGCGACCACCATCGCCTGGGGCCTGCTCATGAGCACCTTTTTGACGATCTTCATCATCCCGGCGCTCTACGTCCTCGTCGACGATCTCAAGCGGCTTGTGAGCCGGAGACCACCGGCGCGGGTCGAAGAGAGCGGGGCACCTTGAATGCATGTTGATCACCATGTGGGGCGTGACCGCTTTGGGATAATCGAGGGTCTGGCGCACGCCGCGGGGGCTTGACTCCTCGCGCGTGATGGGGCGTTATGGGCTCACCCGAACCCAAGGCGGCGGGCGAGCAAGCGAGGTTGAGGCACATGGCAGATAAAGACACAAACGAGGATCCGAAAAAGAACGCGGTCCAGGGAGACTCTTCGAGGGACTCGGCCGAAAAAAAGGAGGCGAACACCCCCCCAAAAAGCCCCCTGCAGGAGATCATCCAGCCTTTCATCGACTTGGTTCATGCCCCGCGCGCCCTGTGGGGGATCAACTTGGCGCAGATGTTCGAGGGGATGTGCTATTTCGGAGTCTTAGGATACCTCGGTCTGTATTTTTCGGATTTCGTCTTTCAGGGGGTCGAGGGGCCCAACGAGTGGGCCCACAACATGGTGATGATCCTCACGGGCGGGATCACCTTCTCCATGTTTTTCTTGGGCAGCGTCGTGGACAAAAAAGGCGTGCGGTTCGCCCTGATCGCGTCTTTTCTCTTTCTCGTGGTCGGCCGAACCCTCATCTCGGCGGCGCCGACGGTCCTCGGACTCGAGCCGGCGGGGCTGTGGTCGCCTCTGCACCTGGTCAGCGTGGCGGGGATCCTCTTCATCGTGGTGGGGTACGGCATGTTCCAGCCGGGGGCTTATGCCGCGGTGCGCAAGTTCACCAATCCCAAGACCGCGGGCATGGGCTTCGCGATGATCTACGCGGTGATGAACTTGGGAGGATGGTTCCCGAGCTTCGCGTTTTTGTTGCGGGACGACGATTTTGCGGGCATCGGCATCCCGGGCACCTTCTGGGTGTTCACCGGCTTTACCGTCTTGGCGCTCGTGCTCACCATCGTCATCTTGACCAAGAAGACCGTGGAAGAGGCGGTAAAGAGAGCCAAGCAAGAGGCCCAGAGCATCAAGGCCGCCGAAGACGCCCATGAGGACAAGGCGACGAAGAGCGAGCCAAAGACCGAGGCGCCGCTGCGGCAGGTGGTGCCGATTCACCTGTGGATCTTTGTTGTGCTCATCCTGGCGGCCGTCTACTGGCGCGTCCCGGCCCCGTATCACAACTGGATAGTCTTGGGCTTGGCCGTTGTCTGGCTCGCGCTGGTTGCGCTGCCCAAGTCTCGCTTGATGCTGGCCAACCACCCCCTGGCCAGCGGCAAATTCTTCTACTTCATCTTCGCGCTCATCCCGGTGCAGACCCTGTTCACTTACAATTGGCTGGTTCTGCCCCAGTACATCAACCGAGCCTACGAGGGGTGGATCGGGCAGTACTTCGAGATCTTCGCAAACGCCAACCCCATCTTGATCTTCATCGCGGCTCCCCTCGTGGCGGCGCTCACGCAGAAGCGAAAAGTCTACAACATGATGATCTGGGGGACGCTCATCATGGCGGCGCCGGCGTTCTTGCTGGCCATCGGCCCGTACTGGTGGACCTTGATGCCGTACATCCTCATCATGACCATCGGCGAGTCGATGTGGCAGCCGCGCTTTTTGCAGTACGCGGCCGAGATCGCCCCGGAGGGAAAAACGGGGATGTACATGGGGGTCGCACAGATGCCGTGGTTTTTGACCAAGGTGATGGTCCCCCTTTTGTACTCGGGATGGATGATGGACAAGTACTGTCCGGCAGAGGGACAGACCAACACCGAGACCATGTGGCTCATCTACGCCGCTATCGCCATGGGCTCTACGGTGCTTTTGTTGCTGGCCAAGGGCTGGCTCGGTAAGGATTTCCAGACCAAAGCCTAGCGAATCGGCTGCCCTCGTCCGAGGGCGACAGCCCGATGACACACTAAAGAACAATATCAAGAGGTAGAGATGTCATTTTGTGTGGCATGATTTGGGGAAAGCTTCATTCTTACATTATGCGGTCTTCTCAATGATTGAGTGGGAGTGGGTCGCAGTTTTTTTTAAGCGAAACGAAGATGTCCAAAAGGGAGACCTAAGATGCGTGATGGAGACGAAGCATCGACGGAACGTTCAGAACCGTCACTCAATGCCAAGCCCAAGAACGAAGAGCCTGAGCAGGCCACGCAAGCCGAGGAAGACGGCGACGGTACGACGAAGATCTATCACCCGGAAGAAGAGCTGAAAAAAGCTCAAGAGGACAGCGAAGACAAAGAATCGAAGGACGCACCGCGCAAAGAGGACAGCGAAGACAAAGAATCGAAGGACGCACCGCGCAAGCCGCCAGAATACCGGGGCGAATTTGGGGACGTCTCGACGGGAGTCTTTGCGCAAGATGTCTCGAAGATGGTAAACATGGCGTTCGATAGCATTAGAGTCGACAACACCGAGCAGAGCGTTTTTAAAGATTCGCAGTCCTCGAGCGACAGCGGCGAAGGCGGCAGCGGCACCGGCAAAAATGATAATGTCGAGGTCGTCAAGCTGTCCGAAAGCGGAGAATTCAAAAAGGGCGACTCAAGCGCATCGCAAGACGATGCGATAGCTTCCAAGGTGGTGATGTGGGCTTTTTTGTTGTTGATGGCATTGGCCGCAGTCACTTGGTGGTTGCAGCTTTGGCCTTGGAACTAAGCGAAGAGGTTGTTTTATGAAAAGCATCCCACTGCGATTGTCGCTTTGTCTCTTTGTTTTTGGACTGACTGCGCTGGGCTGCGGAGCAGGGCAGAATCTCGGGGCGGAGGATGGGGCCTCCGCGGCGTCAACGGCGGCTGACTTCGAGAAAGAGCCCGAGGTGCGCTTTTCCAATTTTTCAGTCCCCACCGAGGCAGCGACCCAAACGAGTTCGCCCTACCTTGTGACCTTTGACGGTTCCCCTGTCGACAAAGTTTGTTTTCAGCCGGTTCGACCCAAAAGAGTCTGGAAAACGCAAAATCCTGAAATTATTAAAAAACTGACCGACTCCAGTGAAGAGATCGAAAAAGTGATCATCGCTTGGTTTGGCGAGACGATGGTTTCCGAGGATCTTCGAGCCGAGCTGGACATAGAAACGAGCTACGAAAACGTCGTCGTGGATCACGCGCCCCTAGAAAAACTGCGTTTGTCTCAGAAGCAGGAGTGCATCGATGGAGCCACCGGTGGTTTCTTGCCGGGCACGAGGATTATCACCACCCAGTTTGGCGCTCGAAAATTCAGCTTCAAAAGCGACTCCCCCATTCAGGCCGATGATCTGCGCAGCATGCGCAAAGCTGCCGGGAAAGCCGGGTGCCGTCTGAGCGCAAAGCTCTTCGACTACCCCAAAGCGCTCGGTCTCGACGGAAAGAGAAGAAAAGACGAGAAGGGGCGGCGTCTTTTTGAGGGACCTAAAGGAGAGTTTCTCAAAAAAGCCGACATCCCCCCGCCGGGGAAGCGTCCATCGCTCGAATGGTCGCTGTCTTGCGATAAGCCCCTCTACTTCGCCGTTGGTGAGATCGTGAATGACGGATGGGCCAAGGAGATCTCCCCGGAAAAATGCTCTGTCAATCTCATCTACCAAGATGCGACCCCACGGGTGCCCGAGTGTGGGGAATTCAAGGATGCTGGTTTCGGCATAGAGGAGATCCGAGGAGAAGAAGCCCTGACCGTCAAGGTCACCACCGATGGAGTTATCGTCAAAGAGAAGGTGCCGTTCGGTGAACGCCAAGCGATACAGGTGGCAGGTCGCGTCGTCGTGTGGGTCGAACCCGAGCGGATCGTGGCAGGAGCGCTGTTGCATGTGGACAGCTTCGTGCTCGAGCCCAACACCGCCTCCGCGGAAGATCTCTCCTCTTGGCCCTCAAAAAGAAGAGGAAAAGGGCGCAAGTAGGGCGGATAATCCTGCTCGAAACTTTCGCTTCGGCACGTCACGACGCAGCGCGCAATTGCTCGGCCACGCTTTTCATCGAAGAGATGCGCTGCCGGGGCTCACTGACCAACATTTTTGCGATCAGTTGATCCAGATAAGCGGGGATGTGTGGGACGAACTGTCTTAAGGGCGGCGGCGGCTGTGAGGCCTTCGCGAGGGCGATCTTGAGAAATCCGCCGGTAAAAGGCGGGCGCCCGCTCAAAATCTCAAACAAGGTGATCCCAAACGAGTAGACATCGGATTCCGGTCCCAGGGGTTTGCCCGAGCCTTGCTCGGGGCTCATGTAGGCCGGTGAGCCCATCAAGACGCCTGTCTTGGTGAGAT
>JAABTR010000469.1 GCA_011389755.1 Deltaproteobacteria bacterium
CTGGTCGGCGGCAACCTCAGCGTGGGCGACTGCCGATTCATCGACCCGAGTAGCGGTCTGGTCTCGTCTCTCGACGAGTCGATGCTGCTCCAGTTCGGCAAGCATCCCGGCAAGATAAACCTCACCGATATCGACGCGGCGCTCAACATCCTCAAGCACCTCATGAGGTGGCCCGCCGCCGCGGTGATGAAGCACAACAACCCCTCGGGGGTGGCCCGGGCGAGCAGCGGCGACGAGGCGGTGGAGCGCGCTTTCATGACCGACCGCCTCGCCGCCATGGGCGGGTGCGTGGCCGTCAATCGGCCCCTCGACAGAGCCGGCGCCGAGTTTTTGGCCTCGAACTTCGTCGAGGTGGTCGTGGCCCCCGACTACGAAGAGGGCGTGGTGGACATGCTGGCTAGGAACAAGAACCTGCGCATCGTTCAGATCCCGCGGATCGACGAGCTGGCGCGCTACGCGGACACGTGCTTCGTCGACTTCAAGAGCCTCATAGACGGCGGGATCATCGTCCAGCAGTCCCAAGTAAACGCCATCGCCTCTGCCTCGGACTTTTTGCCCGCCACGGCAAAGGACAAAAAGACCAAGGAGACCATCCGCTGCCTGCGCGAGCCCACCGCCGAGGAGTACGATGACCTCCTGTTCGGCTGGAGCATCGAGCTGGGCGTCACCTCGAACTCGGTGCTCTTCGTCAAAGACGGCGTCACCGTGTCGATAGGCACCGGTGAGCAGGATCGGGTGGGTTGCGCCGAGATCGCGGTGGCGAAAGCCTACACCAAGTACGCCGACCGCCTCTGCTTCGCGCGGCACGGCGTCCCCTACAACGTGCTCAAGCTCGAGGTCGAGAAAGGCCGGCGCGACCCGGCGCAGCAAAAAGACATCGACGAAGAGACCGCGCGGGAAAAGGGCGGGCTCATCGGCTCACGGATGATTTCCGACGGTTTCTTCCCATTCCGCGACGGCGTCGACGTCGGCATCCGCCAGGGGATCAGCGCCGTGGCCCAGCCGGGCGGCTCCATCCGCGACGCCGAGGTCATCGCCGCCTGCAACGAAGCATCGCCCCCGGTGGCGATGGTGTTCACGGGGCAACGGGCTTTCAAGCACTGACGTAAGCTCTTCGACACCAAAAATCGCCGCCCCCGGCTTTCGGGGTTGTCACACATCATCAGACGTAATAATGATGGGCGTTTTAATCGGGAGGCCGCCGCTCGCGGACGAGGACGGGCGCCCCAGGGAGCAAGTCAGCGATGCCCCATAGATTTCAGCTCACGTCACCGATCGTTTTTGTTTGGCTCCTCGCCGCCTGTGGCCAAGAACCGATCACGTTCGAGGAAGCCGTCGAGAACAGGGAGCCCTCCTCGAGCGGCGACGATGTCGGGGTCGAAGATCCCGAGGACACGGCGCTCGAGGAGCTATCCGAGGGGGATTCCGCTTCGATCGAAGAGACAGACCCGTCAACTGACAGCGAATCGGCTGAGGCGGACTCCAGCGACGGGGGCACGGACGACGATCTCAACACGGGCTCCGACGCGCCCACGAGCGACCCCGCCGGCGACTCGGACACCGCCTCACAAGGCGGCCCCGCAGGGCTCGGGCAGACCTGCTTCGTAAACGTCCTGGGGATGGTGAACATCGAAGGAGAGTGCCACACGCTGACCGCGCCCTGCGCCGGCGGCACCTACCCCCTCGACATCAAAGGCAACTGCGTTTTCGGGCTGGTGTGCTGCATCGCCACCGATCAGTGCAACAAACACCGGCTGGACATCGTGACCTGCCGCGAAAGAGCCTGCCCCGCCTCAGGGGCTCAGGTGGGCTGCCCAGACGGCAAGTGGTGCTGCATCACCGATCTTTGACCCGAGAGCTCGTTTTCGATTTTCCCGTCCACCAGCCGCAAGGTACGCGGCATGCGGGAGGCCAGCTCTACGTTGTGGGTCACCAGGAGCATGGTGGTCCCGAACTTCTCGTTCATCGCAAAGAAGAGCTCGTGGATCGCCTCTGACGTCTTGGCATCCAGGTTCCCCGTGGGCTCGTCAGCCAAGAGGAGCGGCGGCCGAAGGACCAGGGCCCGCGCCAGCGCGACCCGCTGCTGCTCCCCTCCGGACAGCTCCGACGGTTTGTGGGTCATCCGGTGGCTGAGCCCAACCTCGCCGAGGACCCTCACCGCGTCCTGTTCGAGCGCCTCCCTGTCCAAGCGCCGTATGAGCCCGGGCATCATGGTGTTCTCGAGAGCTGTGAACTCGGGCAAGAGGTGATGAAACTGGAACACGAAGCCGATGGTGTTGTTGCGAAACCGGGCAAGCTCCTTCTCGGACAGCCCGGTGACGTCTCTTCCAGCCACCGTGATGGTCCCGGATGTGGGGGCGTCCAGCGTGCCCAGCACGTGGAGAAAGGTCGATTTCCCCGCTCCGGAGGCGCCCATGACCGCGCACATCTCGCCGCGATCCACGCGCAGGTTGAGATCGCTCAGGACATTTATGGTGACGCCGCGGTGCTCGAACGATTTGTAGAGCTTTTCTATATGAACGAGCGGTTCTTTATCAGGTGTATCAGGTGTCATTTTTGAGTCCTTCCACCGGATTGAGCCTCGCGGCGGCGTAGGCCGGGTAGATGGTGGCGAGCTGGGTGATGACCAACGACGCCACCCCCACGAGCGCAAACTCGATCCACTCCATGTCCACCGGCAGCTTGTCGATGTACCAGACCTCGGGATCGATGGGCAAGCCGACCACCTTGAGCCCCAAGCACAGGGCGAAACCCACGAGCAGACCGCAGATCGTCCCCACCGCGCCGATGAGCAACCCCTCCAAACGGAAGATTGTGCTGATCTGTCGCACCGAGGCCCCCAGGGTCATTAAAACCGAGACCTCCGCCGACTTCTCCAGCACGAGCATGGTCAAGGTGGCGACGACGCAAAAAGAGGCGACCAAGATGGCCAGACACAAGAAGATGAACATCACGATCTTCTCGAGCTTGAGAGCGGAGAACAAGCTGGCGTTGAGCTCGGCCCAGGACCGAACCCGCCAGTCGCCTCCGATGGCGGCGGCGATGCTCTGGGCCGTCAGACCCGCCGCGTCGGGATCCGCCACGGCGATCTGGATCTCGCTTATGCGATCGCCTTTTCGCATGAACTTCTGCGCAGCGTCGACAGAGGTGTAGACGAACAGGCTGTCGAACTCGTACATCCCCGAGAAAAAAACCCCGCCGACGCGAAACGGTCGGCTCTTGGGGATGGGACCGGTGGGCCCCACGTCTCCGAGCGGAGAGATGATGTTCACCTCCTCGCCCACATACAGGCGCAGAGACCGCGCGAGCTCTTGTCCAACGATGATGGTAGGCAAGGCCTTGCGCTTGGGCGAGACCGCCGCCGGATAGGGGGAAGCGGGTTCGTCCTCTGCCGCGTCTTTCTCGCCGACCGAATCGTCCTTCGCGGCGGTGTCTTTGCCGGTGTCGTCGTCCATGCCGTAGAGGCGGCGCCGCCTCTCGAGCACGCGCTCTAAGAGGACGCCGGGATTCTCCAGGTACTCGAGCTCGCCCTTCTGGAGGTTCTCGAGCACGCCGCTGACTTCGGTGAAACTGCCCAGCTCGATGCCCTTGAGCAGGATGGCGTGGTTGTTGGTGCGGGCGTTCATCATCATCTCGCCCTGCACGATGGGCGTGGCCGCCACCACCCCGGGTACGCCCCTGACCTGCTCGATGAGCTCGCGCCAGCTCTCGATATCCGCGCCATAGTGATCGACCACCACGTGGGCGTTCGTGGTGAGGATCTTCTGCTTGAGGTCCCCGGAAAAGCCGCCCATGACCGACAACACGGTGGCGAGGTTGCACGACGAGACCGAGACGGCCAGGATGGACAGGATGCCGATGAGGGTCAAAAAACCGCTCTTGCGCCCGCGCATGTGCCGCACCGCCACATAGAGCTCCAGCTTGAGCCGGCTGCCGATCTTATCGAACAGGCGTATCGTCCCCCACCAGACTCCGAGGTTGAGTAAAATGCCTAAGGCGATTATCGCCGACACATAGATGACTATCGTCCCTATCGACACCTATCGAGCTCCTTGCGGTCGGCGGTCGGCGCAGCAAATCAAAGACATGGCGCCTGGATCATCAGTCGGTCGAATCGGCCAGCAGATAAGCCCGGACGAAGGCGTCCAGGTCTCCGTCGAGCACCGCATCGACGTTGCCCGTCTCGACTCCGGTGCGCACATCTTTGACCATTCGGTAGGGCGCCAGGACATAAGACCGGATCTGGCTACCCCACTCTATCTTCTTCTTGTCCGCGTTCCGAACATCGGCTTCCTTGCGGCGCTCCTCGAGCTCTCTTTCGTAGAGCCGGCTCTTTAAAACCTTCATCGCCTGAGCCTTGTTCTTGTGCTGGGAGCGCTCATTCTGGCACTGGACCACGATGCCCGAAGGCAGGTGCGTCAGCCGGACCGCCGAGTCCGTCCGATTGACGTGCTGACCGCCCGCCCCGCCGGCCCGGTAGGTGTCGACCCGGAGATCTTCGTCGCGGACCTCGATGTCGATGTCGTCGTCGACCTCCGGCATGACGTCGACCGCGGCGAAGGAGGTGTGCCGCCGCGCATTGGCGTCGAACGGCGAGATGCGCACCAACCGGTGGATGCCCCGCTCCGAGCGCAGGTAGCCGTAGGCGTGGTCACCGATAACGTGCAAGGTGACGTTTTTGATGCCCGCTTCCTCGTTCTCCTGATAGTCGACCTCTTCGACCTTGAACCCCTTCTTCTCGGCATAGCGAACCACCATGCGCACGAGCATCTGGGCCCAGTCGGCCGAATCGACCCCGCCGGCTCCGGGAGAGAACTGGACAAAGGCGTTGCTGGGATCCATAGGGTCGCTCAGGAGGCGGCGCGTCTCCAGCGACTCGACGCGGCGCCCCAGCGACTCGACCTGGGTGTCGATCTCTTCGCCCAGGCTCGGGTCCTCCTCGGCCTCGGCGAGCTCGATGAACTCCTCGATGTCAGAGGCGTCCTTTTCGGCGCTCTCATGAGCCTCGACCTCCGCCTCTATCGCGGCGCGCTCCTTGAGCAGATCCTGGGCCTTGACGTTGTCGTTCCAAAAATCTTCCGCTGACGACAGATCGTTTAGCTTCGCGATCCGCGCGTGCTTGCCCGGGAGGTCAAAGATACCTCCTCAGGCCGCCCAGCGTGGCCTTGATTCTCGAAAGCTTGTCTTTTGATTCCTCAAACATGGATTCGATACGTACCTAAAGAGCATGGGAGTGTCAAACTCATAGGTCGCGAGATAGACTGGTCCCGAAAACGAATTTTCGGGACCGAGGAGAAGGGGATTTTCGTGGATAGTGTGCGAAACAGGGCTCGACACATCACGGGGGAAAGTGTCGCGATGCCGTCGAGACGTTTCGGTTGGCGGGAAAGCTTACCCGCAATCACTATGCCAAAACATCCGGCGCCCCGGGCATTTCTATATATGTACGCAATTCCGTGATGTTGTCACACTTTCTGCATTTTAAGAACACTCGCATTTTCCATAAATTCTGTGAATGCTCTTTCAAAAGTGAAGCGCTTGTTTTCACGGCTATGAAACAGATCGGTCCTGGCCCTAAAAAATAGTTGGATCTCAGACCGTGAACACAGACAAACTCGAAGACGCCATGCACGACGATAAAAAGACCCAGGAAGCGATGAGGCAGACGGAGAATAGACAGGTCCCGAAAACCATTTTTCGGGACCTTTTTGGAGAAGGGAAAAAGAGAACAGAATCAACAACGAATCCGCGGGGGGGGAACGAACTCGCCGTCACCCAAAAAACAGGAGCAATCCCCGTGCCAAAAAACCCGCCTCGAGCACCATCGAATTCTCTCCCCGGTTTTTCGGGCCTGGAGCCCGAACGCGGCGGTTCACTTTTCCGACGTGATTGTTTTTCTGCTTTCACATCTGCACCAAACTGTTGCGAAATCGCCACCGGTACGCATTCCGAACGTATTTGGTTCCGTGGAATCGGGGCCCTCTTATTCGGTCTCGCGGTGTCGTGCTGCAGCTCGAGCTGCGGCCCGAACCGCTCGGGCCAAAGGCTCGCCGCCCCCCCTGCCCTCCAACCGGAGGGCGTGGACACCGCACCGCGAAGCTCCAACACACCGGTGAGAGACGAGCGCTTGGTGCGCGCGGGACGCGCCTTCGAAGCCGGGGACGTCGACGAAGCCGCGAGCCTGCTCGACTCGATGGAGTCAAGCAGCGCCGAGTTCCTCTACCTCAGCGCCCGGGTTGCCGAGGCTCGAGGGGACCATCAAAGGGCTTTGACCCTATTCGACCAGGTCATCGAGGCGCTCCCACCCGAGCCTGCGCGGGACGTGGAGCGCCGCCGGCCCGACCTTATTTCAAAAATGAAACAACCAGCCCGGGCCGCTGCTGAGCTGGAGCGATATATCGAACATTATAAAGAAGCTCTCACCCCCGACGAACAAGCGCGCCTGCGAGGGCGCATCGCCGGGTGGCTGCTGGACGCCGACAGGACCGAGGAGTCGCTGGGGGCCTATGAAAACGCCCTCGGTCTGGCGTCTACCACGCCGAGCGAGCAAACGCTGCGGCTGGGTCTGGCCGAGGCCGCGCTCCACGCGGGCGACACCGAGCGCGCCTCGACGATCCTCGCCCCCCTGGCCTTCGAGGGACAAACGGCCCGCATCCTCCGCGGCGCCCTCGAGCTCATCGAGCGCTATGATCTCGATGTGCGACTCACTCCAGCGCAGCAGATCGACCGAGCGCGGGCGCTGATATCCCACCGCGCCTTCGGCGACGCCGACGCCGCCCTTAGGTCCTTGCCCGAAGAGCTTCCGGCCGAGCTGACCCACGAGGTGGAGTGGCTCCGGGCCCGCATCGCCTTCAAGCGGCGAAACCGCTACGAAGACGCCCACGCGCTCTTCGATAAGATCGCCGGCTCCTCGGGGCCGAGGGCAACCGAGGCCGAATTTTGGGCGGCCCGGTCGCTGTCTCGGCTGGATCGGGACAAAGAGGCCATCGCGGCCTACCGCACGTTCGCCAAGAACACAAAAGACAAACAAAGGGGCTTGGAGGCGCTCTTTCTCGCCGCGAAGCTGGAGTTCTACTTGGGGCGGGACGAGGCCGCCATGGTCGCCTGCCGCGAGCTTGTCGGGCGCGGCGGTAAAAAAAGCGCGAGCCGGTTGTCGCCCGATAACACCCGCGACTGCCACTTCATGGCCGGGATCGGGGCCATGCGCTCGGGTCGCCTGAGGAGGGCTCTGGTCCAC
>JAABTR010000470.1 GCA_011389755.1 Deltaproteobacteria bacterium
GCTCTCGATGCGCCTCCAGACCGGTCTGAGCCCACAGTCGGTTCCGTGGGGGCAACACAGCTGCCCTTCGGGGACCTTCTTGTTGTAACACCCCTCGAGGATCGGCTTACCGAGGGCTTTTATGATGGCGGCGACGGTCAGATCGGAAGGCGCAGCCGCCAGCTCGTAACCCCCGTTTCGACCCCGCAGCGCCCTGACGACGCCTCCTTGGCGGAGCTTTCCCAAAATCTTGGCCACGAGCGCCTCGGAGAGGTCTTCTCTGCCTGCCAACTCAGGCAGGGTTATCTGTTTCCCGTGCACCGCAAGGGACATCGCGAGCCGCAGGCCTTCTTCTTCAACTTTTGTCAGCTTCATATGGACCTCACATCGCACCAAACCTAATGATACATGATGTTTTTGTCAATTTTGACTCTCCGTGGGGACTATTGCATTTGTCCGAGCCTGTTTCCACGGCGAAACGGGAAATTTACGTCCAAGCTTCTCGAAAAGACCTTTTTTAAAGGATTGCCGCGCCGCCTCGTGGCTGTTATTTTTTCCCCCGTTTTGGGAGGTAATTAAAAGAAGATGAACGAAGTCTCGAAATTCAATCCAATTCCTTCGATTTCCGATGAACTCGGCATCCCCGCACACAAGGTCCAGGCTGTCATCAAGCTCCTCGGCGACGCCAACACCGTCCCCTTCATCGCGCGGTACCGCAAAGAGATGACAGGCGACCTCGACGAGGTGCAGATCCGAAACATCGACGAGCGGCACACCTACCTCGTCGAGCTCGACAAGCGCAGGGAGGCCGTCTTGTCCTCGATCGAGGAGCAGGGGAAGCTCACAGACGAGCTTCGCGCCAAAATCTTGGCCTGCACCACCAAGTCGGCGCTCGAAGACCTCTACCTGCCCTACAAGCCCAAGCGCCGCACCCGCGCGACCATCGCCAAGGAACGCGGCCTGGAGCCTCTGGCGGCTCTGATCATGGAGCAGCCGGCGAGCGGCGATCCCCAGGTCGAAGCCGCCTCCTTTGTCGACCCTGAAAAAGAGGTCCCCGACGCGGAAGCGGCCCTCGCCGGAGCCCGAGATATCGTCGCCGAGTGGGTGGCCGAGAACGCCGAGGTCCGCCAAGCGGCCCGCGAAGCCTTCGCCAAACAAGGTCTGCTGCATTCCGAGCCGGCCCCCGACATGGCCGAAGCCGAGACAAAGTTCAAGGACTACTACGACTTTCAAGAACCGGTGGCGACGATCCCCTCCCACCGCTTCTTGGCCGTTCGCCGCGGCGAACGGGAAAACGTGTTGCGCTTTCGCATCACGATCGAGGACCAGCGGCTCATCGATCGCATCGCGGCCATGGTCGGCCGCGACCTGCACAGCCCGTTCGGCGGTCAGATGCAGACCGCCGTCGAAGACAGCTACCACCGGCTCTTATCTCCCAGCGTGGAGAGCGACGTGCGCATCGACCTCAAGATGCGCTCCGATCGGGAAGCCGTGGATGTCTTCGCCAGCAACATGAGGAACCTCCTGCTGGCCGCCCCCTTCGGGACCAAGCCGGTGATCGGCGTCGACCCGGGGCTTCGGACGGGCTGCAAGTGCGCCGCCCTCGATCACACGGGGAAATATCTCGACACGATCACCTTCAACATCGTGCGGGGCGAGGGCGCCATGGAGGGTGAGAGGCAAAAGCTCATCGCGTTTGTCAAACGATTCTCGCCCGCGGCCATCGCCGTGGGCAACGGGACCGGAGGGCGCGAGACCGAGCGGTTCGTCAAGCAGGCGCTCTCCCAGGCCGGGATCAAGGACGTCATCGTCATCCAGGTCAACGAGTCGGGCGCCAGCGTCTACAGCGCTTCTGAGATCGCCGGCAAGGAGTTCCCCCAGCTGGATCTCACCATCCGCGGCGCCATCTCCATCGCCCGCAGGCTCCAAGATCCCCTGGCCGAGCTCGTCAAGATCGATCCGAAGTCCATCGGCGTGGGCCAATACCAGCACGACGTCCACCAGCCCCTGCTCGGACGCAAGCTCGACGAGGTGGTCGAATCCTGCGTGAACCATGTGGGCGTTGAGCTCAACACCGCCAGCGCCCCCCTGCTGGCCCAGGTGGCCGGCATCGGCCCGGCGGTCGCCGGCAATATCGTCCAGTACCGCGAAACGACCGGCGCCTTCACAGGCCGCAAGGAACTGCTCAAGGTGGCCAAGCTGGGCCCGCGCACCTTCGAACAAGCCGCCGGCTTCTTGCGCATCCGAGGCGCGAGCCACCCCCTCGACGCGTCGGCGGTCCACCCCGAGCGCTACCAGCTGGTGGAGCGCATGGCCGCGGACTTGGGCGTCTCTGTGCCCGATCTGGTGGGCAATCCCGCGCTGGCCGATAAGATCGACGTGACGGCATACGTGGACGACACCGTCGGCGAACCCACCTTGCGGGATATCATCGCCGAGCTCGCAAAGCCCGGCCGCGACCCCCGCGACTCCTTCGAGGCCCCGGCCTTTCGCGACGACGTCAACACCATGGAGGATCTGGTCACCGGCATGGAGCTCGAGGGCGTAGTCACCAACGTCACCGCCTTCGGCGCCTTTGTGGACGTCGGTGTCCATCAAGACGGCCTCGTGCACGTCTCCGAGCTGGCCGATCGCTTCGTCAGGGATCCCGCCGAGGTCGTCAAGGTGGGCGACAAGATCAAAGTCCGCGTCCTGGATGTGGACTTGGGCCTCAAGCGCATCTCCTTGTCCGCGCGCGCCGAGGGCTCGCGTCCCCGGAGCGACGGCGGCGGGCAACGCGGCGGCGAGCGCCAGCGCGGAGGTGATCGGGGCGCGCCGCGGGGCAAGAAGGATGCGGGCCGCGGGGGGCAAAAGGAGACGTTCTCCTACAACCCCTTCGCCGACCTCCTCAAGAAACGCTAAAAGCCCCTTTCAAAAGAAAGGGAGCTAAATCTCCCTATTTTTCGGGGTTTGGGATGGGAACCCGGTAGGCCTCGTGGCGGACGATATCGCCTTCAACCAGGTAGATGACGTCCTCGGCGATGTTCGTCGCCAGGTCGGCAGTCCGCTCGAAGCAGCGAGACAGGCCGATGACGTTGATGAGGGCCTCGATGCGATCGGGAGAGTTGCGGATCTCCTGGGCCACCTGCCGGTACATCTGGCGGTTGATCTCGTCCACCTTGTCGTCTTCGGCGCGCACCGAGGCGGCCATGGTGGCGCTCATGTTCACGAGGGAGTCCAAGGAGGTGCGCAGCATCCACCTCGTCCGCTCCGCCATGGTCTCGTAGTCGAAGGGGATGATGATCGGCTTGTGGCCGGCCAAGAAGAGAGTGTGCTCGGCGATGCTCGCCGCCAAGTCGCCCACTCTCTCAAGGTCGTTGTTGATCTTGAGGACCGCCACGATGAACCGGAGGTCCACCGCCAAGGGCTGGTAGAGCGCCAGCACCTTGAGGCAGTCCTCCTCGAAGTCCACCTCGAGCTGGTCGATCTCCTCGTCCCCTTCGATCACCTGGCGAGCGAGCCCGACGTCCTTGTCGAACAGAGATCGAATGGCCTGGTCCATAGCGCTCTCGACCCGGCCACCCAAGAGAAGGAAGGACTCCTTGATGCGGTCCATCTCTCTGTGAAGCACGTTTCTTTTAGCCATCCCTGTCATGTTGCCGACACCTTCACTTCTTGGGCGCGCTCTCCAATTTCGAAGACGCAGACTCGATGCGCCGCGCCTCAGCATGCCGCACGATGCGCCCCTCGACAAAATAAATGACGTCCTCGGCCACGTTCGTCGCCAGGTCGGCGATCCGCTCGAGGCAACGTGAGACTCCGATGCCGTGGATCAACGTGTCCACCCGCGCCGGGTCCTTGCGGATCTCCCGGGCCACCCGATCGTACATCTCGCGGTTGATATCATCGACCAGATCGTCCGCCCCTCGAACACTCTCGGCGAGCGCCGCGTCTCTGCCGAACAGCGCCTCGATCGCGTCTTCGAGCATCATCGTGGTCCGCTCGGCCATGATCTCGAAATCGAAGGGAATGGCAGCGCCCGAGGCTTTTGGGAGCGCTTTGGCGTGACGCGCTAGGCTCACGGCCAGATCGGCCACCCTCTCGAGGTCGTTATTCATCTTGAGCATGGCGATGACCAGCCTCAAGTCGACGGCAACCGGCTGGTACAACGCGAGAATCTTGAGGCAGTCCTCTTCGAAGTCCACCTCCATCCGGTCCACCGCGTCGTCCCCCGCGATGACCTCGTCGGCGGCCTGGGCATCCCGCCTGCGGACCGCCTCGACAGCCCCCTTGGTGAACGCGACGACCGTGTCCGCCAACGTGCGCAGGCTGGCCTCGAGACGTTCCAGCTCACGATGGAGTACGTTTCCTTGCATCGCTCTTGTCGCCTCTCAACCGAAGCGCCCGGTCAGGTAGTCTTCGGTCTGCTTGTTCTTGGGTTTCGTAAACAGCGCTCGGGTGTCTCCGTGCTCCACGATGTAGCCCTTGTAGAAAAACGCGGTCGAGTCGGAGATGCGCGCGGCCTGCTGCAGGTTGTGGGTCACGATGACGATCGTGTACGTGCCCTTGAGCTCGAGCACCAGCTCCTCGATCCGCGCGGTGGCCACCGGATCGATGGCCGAGGTGGGCTCGTCCATCAAGAGCACCTCCGGCTCCACCGCGATGGCCCTGGCGATGCACAGCCTCTGCTGCTGTCCACCCGACAGGGCGGTGCCGGGTTTGTCGAGCTTGTCCTTGACCTCGTCCCACAGCGCCGCCGACTTGAGCGCCTCTTCGACCCTTCCTTGCAGCTCGCTCCGGCTGGGTTTGTAGTGGAGCCTTATACCGTAGGCCAGGTTGTCGAAAACGCTCATGGGAAACGGAGTGGGCTTTTGAAAGATCATCCCCACCCGGCGGCGCAGCTCGATGATGTCCACCGAAGGGGACAAGATGTTCTGCCCGTCGAGCAGGACCTGACCTTCGGCCCGCTGGTCCCGGTAGAGCTCGAAGATCCGGTTGTACACCCGGATGTGGGTGGATTTTCCGCACCCCGAAGGACCGATGACCGCGGTGACCTTGCCCCCGGCGATCTCGATGTTGTTCTCGAACAGCGCCTGGTTGTCGCTGTAGAAAAAACTGAGCCCGCTGACCGAGATCTTCGGATGCTTTTCCTTCTCGACCTGCCGCCCCCGGCTCTCATCCGTCGCCGGACGGGACGCCAACGCTGCAGAGACGTCGACTCTGCGAAATTCCTTTGCCACTGCGCCATTCATCCTTTTTTCTCCTTGAGCGCGACCCGAGCGAAGACGGTCAGTCCGAGCACCGACGCCATGATGAGCAGCGACGCCCCCCACGCCGCCTGCTGCCAGTCCGCGTAGGGGGACATGGCGTAGTTGAAAATCGTCACCGTCAGGTTGCTCGTCGGCTCGGCGAGCGATGACGGCCAGTATGGGCTGTTGAGCGCCGTGAAGAGAAGCGGCGCCGTCTCTCCGGAGACGCGGGCCACGGCGAGGAGGATCCCCGTGAGCATCCCCGACTTCGCCGAGCGAAACACCACCGACACGGTGACCCGCCAGCGAGGCGCTCCGAGGGCCAGGGCCGACTCCCGCAGCGCGTCGGGGACGAGGCCGAGCATGTCTTCGGTGGTTCGAGCGACCACCGGGATCATGATAACCGCCAGAGACATCGCGCCGGCGTAGCCTGAGAAATGTCCGAACGGCAGCACGAAGATGGCGTAGATGAAGAGCCCCACCAGGATCGACGGGACCCCCATCATGGTGTTGACCGCGAAACGGACCGAGGAGCCCAGGCGGTTTTGCTTGCCGAACTCCGCCAGGTAGACCCCAGCCATCACACCGAGCGGGACCCCGATGAGGGTCGCCAGGGCCGTGATGAGCAGGGTCCCGACGATTGCCGAGCTCAGGCCGCCGCCTTCCACGCCCGGAGGCGCGGGGTTCTGCGTGAAGAACTGCCAATCGATCGCCCCGAGCCCTCTGCGGGCCACCTCGAACAGGATCCAACCCAAAAAGAAGATCCCCACCAGGGAGGCGAGCAAGGACAGCGCCTTGACCCCCACGTCTGTGGCTTTGCGGTACGTCGCCCGACGAGGTCTCATGAGCTGCCTCCCAGGGTTTTTTTGATGCGGCGCAGCCACACCTGGGCGCCGACCTGGATGACCAGCGTCATGACCATGAGCACCAACCCCAAGTACACGAGCGCGCTCAGGTAGAGGGGCTCGGAGGCCTCGGTGAACTCGTTGGCGAGGGTCGAGGCGATGCTGTTGCCCGCCGAGAACAAGGACGCCGAGACACGATGGGAGTTTCCAATAACGAAGGTGACCGCCATCGTCTCGCCCACCGCCCGTCCCAGCCCCAAGAAGACAGCTCCGACGAGCCCCACGGCGCCGTAGCGCACCGTCACCTTGCGGGTGACCTCCCAGGTGGTGGAGCCCATGCCGTGGGCCGCCTCTTTGACCACCGCCGGCACCATCTCGAAGACGTCGCGCATCACCGCGGTGACGAAGGGCAGGATCATGAGTGCCAAAATGATCCCGGCCGTGAGCATACCGATGCCCATGGGAGGCCCTTGGAAAAGCGGTAAAAACCCCAGGTAGTCCCCGAGCACGGGCTGAACGTTGTCCGCCATGAACGGCGCGAACACGAAAAGCCCCCACATCCCAAAGATGATGCTCGGGACCGCCGCCAGGAGCTGGATGGCCCCCCCGACCACCTTGGCGAGGGTGGGGTGGGCCAGCTCCACGAGGAAAAGCGCGATGACGACGCTCACGGGGACCGCGAGCGCCATTGCGATGACCGTGGAGACGACGGTTCCGTACATGCTGGACAGGGCCCCGAAGTCGGAGCGGACCGGGTTCCACGCATCCGAGACCAAAAAACCGAGACCGAACTCCCGGATAGCCGGATACGCGTTGACAACCAACTCGAGGATGAGCCCGATCATCATCACGAGCACCGCACAGGCGCAGGCGGCCGCCACCAGGCGAAAGATGGGGTCTCCAAGTCTGCGTCTCCGGCCGTCTACCATCGGGCGCGGTTCGCTCTTCGGGGGGCGGACACCGCCGGGCGCCGAAGACGCCGCGGTGTCCGTCATAGTGGCATCATGCGACATGTCGTTATCACTTCGCGGGCCAGATGGCCTCGTTCCCAGGGGTCCTTATCTTCTCGTGCCACATGTCCTCCACCATCTTCACGACCTTGTCCGGGATGGGGACGTAGTGGAGCTCTTCCGCCTTGGCGTTGCCGTTTTTGTAACACCAATCGAAGAACGACAAAAC
>JAABTR010000471.1 GCA_011389755.1 Deltaproteobacteria bacterium
GGGGCTCCGGAGTCGATATTGGTCTTGAGCTTGCGATAGATAGCTATCACGCGGGGGTCTCCGGCCACCCAGCCCACCCGGTAGCAGGTCATCGCGGAGCACTTGGACAAGGAGTTGAAGACGACGACCCCGTCGCGGGAGATCTCCAAGACGCTGCTCGGCGGCGCGTCTCCAAAGTAGATCTCGCTGTAGGCTTCGTCGGATGCCAAGATGATGTCGTGTTTTTTTGCCCACGCGACGATGCGCTCGAGCTCAGCGAGGCTCGGGCAGGCGCCGGTCGGCGAGTTCGGATAGTTTATCCACATGATCTTGGCAGCGCCGGCCACGTCCTTGGGGATGTCCTCGAGGCGCGGCAGAAAACCGTTCTCGCGGTCGAGGGGATAGAACCACGGGCGCCCTTCGGCGAACAGGGTGCCCCTGGCGTAGGGCGGGTAACCCGGGGAGGGGATGAGGACCACGTCACCGGGGTTCACGAAGGCCTCCGCGAAATTGAAGATGCCCTCTTTGGAGCCGATGGTGGTGCTGATCTCCTCCTTTGGGTCGAGGTCGATCCCGAAGCGGCGGCGCGACCACGCCGCCACGGCCTCGCGCATTTTCAAGGACCCGATGTAGCTGGGGTAGCCCGCGGTCTTTCGCTCTTCGAGCGCGAGGCGGCAGCGCTGACGGATCACGGCGGGGGTCGCGGTGGAGGGATCGCCGACGCCCAGGTCGATGGGATCGACCCCTTGGGCGGTCAGCTGGGCGACTTTGTCGTCAATCGTCTTGAAAGCGTAAGCGGGCAGCGCCATTATTCTTTTGGAAGCTTCGATTTTCATGTGATCTCCTTGGGGTCGCGCCTCGCTTCTTTTTGTCGCACGGCCGAAAACGGTGTGAGAAGGGAAGAATGACGCGGCTCGATTTAATCTCGCGTACATCTTAGAAGCGGCGGCGGGAGAAGACAATCCGCATCGAGGAGCGGGTCAGCGCAAAACATCCTCTTTTTGAGCCCACCGGGTTTCGGGTGTACCTTTTCTAGATTGCGAGGAGACCGGAGAGCTTCGATGCGAAAAATACTTGTGTCACCACGGACTCTGCTTGGCAGCACGAGCACCGGCGGGCTGCTTCAGCGTGAGTCGATTCGCATTATCGGCGCAGAGCCGATAGCGGCTGTGCTCCTCCAAAAAGCCCTCGAGAAGCGACCGGATATCATCGTCTTCTCGAGCGAGCTGCGGGGCATGTCGCCGGCGTCTTTTTGTCGGGAGATCAAAACGAGTGCCGCCTTGTCCCACACCCGGCTCTTGATGCTGGTCGAGCAGCTCGGCGTGGACGCTGGGCACGCCCAGATTGGGCACCTCGACGGGAGCCTGCTGTGCCCTGTGGACGATGGGCAGCTGGTCGAGACTATCGCAGCTTTGCTGGAGGTGGGCCTGCGAGACGCCCCGCGCGTCCCCACGGAGATATTGGCCTGGCTCGAAAATCTGTGTGAGCAGTCGGGGTGTCCGGCCAGCGTGGTCAACGTGATAAATTTGTCTGAGCGGGGGATGCTCGTAGAATCTCCCTTGCGGCTGCGGGTCGGAGACCAGGGCAGCTTCCGCTTTTTTCTGCCCGACCAAAGCGGAATGGTGGCGGGCACCTGCAAGGTCCATGTGATAACGGACGAGGTGCTTTTGCATTACGGCGTCGAGCTAATGGAGATGAGCCTTGAGTCCCGAAAGAGGCTGCGCCTCTTTATTGAGAGCCAAGAGGTCGGGTGAGACGGTGCCCCCCCTCGAGGGCAGTGTAAGGAGGTCCGACGATGAGCGTCATCGGCATCGATTTGGGGACCACCAACACGGTGGTCGCGATCGATCAAGAGGTCATAGAGATAGCAGACGGGGATCAGTCCCTTTTGCCCTCTGTCGTGGGTTTTCCTCCCAGCGGCGCGACCGTCGTGGGGGAGTCCGCTCGCAGGCGAAAGACCATCGATCCCAAAAATACGATTTACTCCGCAAAGAGAATTATCGGCCGTGGGTGGCACAGCGCCGACACCGCCGCGTTCAAGAAGCGCTACCCCTTCGACCTGGTAGAGGTCGATGGAGGTCCGGGCTTCGCGACCCGCGGCGGTGTGCACACGCCGACCCGCATCGCGGCGCAGCTGCTCGACGCGGCGGCGCGACATCCGCGCATCGCTCCGCTCCAGCGCACGACCAAGGCGGTGATAGCGGTCCCGTCCCAGTTCGGCCCCGACGAGAGGCGAGCGACCATGGAGGCGGCGATACAAGCGGGGTTTCCCCACGCGGCGCTGCTGGACGAACCCGCGGCCACGGCCGCGGCGTACCTGTCTCGGTTCGGCGTCAGGGGAGACTACGCGGCGGTCTACGATTTCGGGGGAGGGACTTTCGATCTCGCGATCGTCGACTGCCAAAGCCATGAGTGCCGCATCTTGGCCCACGCCGGCGATCTCTATCTCGGCGGCGACGACGTGGACCTCGCGCTGGCCGATTGGGCCGCCAAGGCGGTGCTCGCCAAGTGGGGGTGGGATCTCAAGGACGAGCCGGAGACCTATCAGCGGCTCGTGGTTGCCTGTGAAAAAGCCAAGATACGCTTTTCCAAAGGTGGGCCCCAGCATATCGACTTAAAGCAGGTGGACCCTGCGGCGCCGCCGGGGGTGGACGTTCTCGAGCTCAACGAGCCGATCGTGGCGAAGCTCTGCTTGGACCTGGTTCGCAGAACCTTTTTCGTGTGTGATGAGGTCCTCAGACACGTCGGGTTGACGGTCGACCGCATCGATTCGATCTTGGTGGCCGGGGGAGCCACGCTGCTGCCGGTGGTGCGTGACGGGATCGAGAAATACTTCAGCAAAAAGGTCGACTATGCCTTCAACCCGATGCACATTGTCGCCATCGGTGCGAGCACGGCCGGCATCTAGGGGTAAAGACGCGGGCGCGTCTATTTTCGACTCAGGTGGCCGAGAATAAAGCGGCTGGGGGCTTTACCGAAAGACCCCGCCCGCCGCTATTGTAGAATGGAGGGAAGCCAGATCCCAGAGAGGAACCAAGTGGAGAGCTTCATCGCCAGACAGCCGATTTTCGACACGAACAAGGAGGTCGTCGCCTACGAGCTGCTTTTTCGAGGGGGGCTCGAAAATTTTTTTGACTGCGTCGATGGGACGGCCGCGACGAATCAGGTCATGGTCGATAGCCTCATGCTCTTCGGGGTGCGCTCGCTGACAGGGGGGAAGAAGGCCTTTGTCAACGTCACGCGCGACATCCTCATCAATGACGCGGTCCAGATGTTCCCCAAGGACCTCATCGTCCCTGAGATTCTCGAGAACGTCAAACAGGATGAGGACGTGGTCGCGGCGTGCCTTCGGCTCAAGAAAGCCGGGTACGAGATCGCGCTGGACGACATCTGCTCCTCGAAGGGCCGTGAGCAGTTCGAGCTGTTTGTGGATTTTGTAAAGATAGACTTTCGACAAACCGATGAGGCCGCCCAGAGAAGTTTGGCACAGTACTACAAGAGCAAGGGCATTCGGGTCCTGGCGGAGAAGGTGGAGACCCCCGAAGAGTTCAAGAGCGCCGTGGACATGGGCTTTGATTTTTTTCAAGGGTACTTCTTCGCGCGCCCGGAGGTGCTGTCTAAGAAAGGCGTGCCCGGCGACAAGCTGCGTTACATGCAGCTCATGCGTCAGATCAACCAGTCCGAGCTCGACATCCAGCAGATCGAGTCGCTCATCAAACAGGACGTCTCGTTGTCGTACCGCCTGCTCAAGTACATCAACTCGGCCTTTTTCGGTTGGCGTGTCGAAATCCGCTCCATCCGGCAGGCGCTGGTGCTCTTGGGTGAGAATGAGATCAAGCGGTGGGCGACCCTCGTCTCAGTCACCTTCATGGGGGACGAAAAACCCCCCGCGCTCATCGTCACCGCCCTGACCAGGGCCCGGTTTTGCGAGTTTCTGGCACCGCAGGTGGGGATGCGGCGCGACGCCCAGGACCTTTTTTTGATGGGGCTGTTCTCCCTCCTCGACGCCGTCATGGATCGCCCGCTGGACGAGATCCTCAGCGAGGTCCCCATCTCACCGGCCATCGTTTCGGCGCTCCTCGGAGATAAAAGCGACTACCGCGCCATTTTGGACATGGCGATATGTTATGAGAAGGGCAACTGGCAAAAGTTCTCCAAGCTGGCCGGCAGGCTCGGGGCCAGGGAAGACGTGGTGCCGGAGGCCTACATCAACGCCGTGGGTTGGGCGGCGCAGAGTGTCGAAGCGACCCTCAGCGTGGCGCCGGGCAGTATCGCTCCTCCGAAGATGTCCTGACCTAGGGTTGCGAAAGAACTAAAAAAAATACATCGCTTGCACGCTGATTGTTGAGAAGAAATGCATTATGTTTAGGAACATGAGCCCGCGTTACCTCGATCTTTGGGAGACCGGTGAGCTGCGATGGCGCGCGAAACGCGCCAAGACCATGCTCGAAGAGTGTCGCCTGTGTCCCCGGCGCTGCGGAGCCAACCGCCTGCTGGGAGAAAAAGGGGTGTGCCGCGTCAACTTTCTGGCAAAGGTCGCCTCTTTCGGCCCCCATTTCGGAGAAGAAGCGCCCTTGGTGGGCTGGCGCGGCTCGGGAGCGGTCTTTTTTTCGGGCTGCAACTTGGGCTGCACCTTTTGCCAGAACGCCGATGTCAGCCATGGGGGGGTCGGCGAGACGACGAGCACCGAGAGGCTCGCAGAGATCTTCATAGACCTGCAGGGTCAAGGTTGTCACAACCTCAATTTGGTGACCCCGACCCACGTGCTGCCCCAGATCCTCGACGCCCTCGACCAGGCGGCCGAGCGCGGCTTCGAGCTGCCCTTGGTCTGGAACTGCGGGGGGTATGAGAGCGAGGTCGCCCTCGAGCTCCTCGACGGCGTCGTCGACATCTACATGCCCGACTTCAAGATGTCGAATTCCGAAGCGACGAAGAAGTACCTGCGGGCCGACGATTATCCCGAGGTCGTCAAAGCCGCCGTCAAGGAGATGCACCGGCAGGTCGGCGACCTGGAGCTCGACGACCGAGGCGTCGCCCGGCGAGGTCTTTTGGTCCGGCACCTGATCATGCCCGAAGGGATCGCCGGCACCAAGGAGGTCATCCGGTTCTTGGCCGAAGAGGTGTCGCCGAACACGTACCTCAATATCATGGACCAGTACCGGCCGTGTCACGACGCGGTGAAGGACCCTGTTTTGGGGCTCGAGCCCCACCGGAACCTGTGGAAGCACGCGGTGGAGACGGCTCGCAGGGCTGGGCTCAGGGTCGACGGCGGCTAAAAAAATCTCAAAAGAACGTTTTGGTTCCCGGCGCGTCCGCGTATTCGATGTCTATCTCCGCGGCGGACGCGGCGATCATTTTCTGAGACAACGCGGTAAACCCATTCACGAGCGCCTCGATGCGGTCCGAGGCGACGGCCGAGCCGGTATCGGTCGACTCCAATCCGACCTGATCCGCTTGCAGCGCTGCCAAGGTCGCGACCGACTCCAGGGAGGAGGCGGCGCTCGATATCTTTGGGATGTGTTCCCTCAAATCGCCGAGGGCGCCTCGGAGACCGCCGAGATGCTCCCGCAGGGATCCTCCTTCGGCAACCGCTTGAACCAAAAGCCCCGAAAGCTCATCGGTAAAACCTGTCAGCCGGTTTTCCAGCTCGCCTGTGCGAGCCCGCGCCTGTCTCAGCTCGGACAAGGACGCGCGAAAAGCGCCGAGGGCGTCGCCTTGGTCCACGGACGCCATGCTGCGCAGGTTTTCGTGGACCGAGTTGAGAGCGGCGGAGATCTTTTCTTGGCCGGCTCGTATCTCCTTGGCGAGGAACTGGGCGTCTTTTTCCAAAATGGCGTTGGAGGCGGTCTTGATCCGCATGACCACCTCGATGACCGACACCGTGTCCGAGAGCTTTTTCATCCGGGACAGCACCTTGGATACGTGGCGCAGCTCCTTGGCGTTTGCCTCAAAAGCCTCCTGGCTGCGGGTGACAGCATCGTCTAGGTCGTCCAGCGCACCTAAGGCGCCCGCGAGATCTTCGACGCCGCGCCGGGCCGACGCGGCCACTTGCAGGTCCTCGGTTCGCAGCTCGTCGAGGGACGCGAGCGATTCAAAGACGGCTTCGAGTTGATCGAGGAGCTCTTTTAGCTGCTGCGTAAAACCCAAGACCTCTTTGCTGGTGTCCATGAGCAGCTCGCGGCTGAGGAGGGCGCCTTGTGAGACGAACGCGATGCCCGAGGCCATCTCACTGCCTTTTGCAGGGGGGGAGCCGATGAGAGGGATTTGCTCTTTGAGCTCGGTCCCCACCGCCGCGATGTGCTCGAGGCTCTGTCGCAGGATGTCCCGGCTCTGAATGGCTCCCATCAAGTTTTTGATAACGGGACGCGCGGCGCCGCAGAGGGCTCCGGTCTGCTGGGCGTGTCGGTTGATCGAGTGCACCGCTTCATGACAACAGTGTGCACCGGAGACGACGTCCTGGATGGCTTCGAGGTTCACGTGGGCGAGCGTCTCGGTGAGCTTTTTTTGAACCTCTTGCAGCTGGGTCAGTCGTTGTTCGATGTTTTGCATCGCCCGAATGAATTCCCGCGCCACTTGGGAGACCTCGCGGGAGGCGGCGGTCAGCTCCTGGGTGATGGCGCCGAAGGCGGCGCCCGAGGTCCCCGCTGCCGACGACAACATCCGCGCGTTGAGGGCGACCAGGGTCAGATTGTCGGACACCTCTACCACCTCTTCGAGCTTGGAGTGGATGTCGCCTGTGTTGCGCTCGAGTCCAAAGAGCTGCTCGACGAGACCTGTGGCTCGCCGGCCACAGCGTTCGAGAAAGTGATCCAGGTTCGCAAAGGCGTCGCGCGTCGTTCCGGTGCCGCCGGAAAACGAGTCGAACAGTCGCGAAGAGCTCAGGGCAAACAGGCGTTCGCAGAGCCCTGCCAGGCGCGCGTCCATATCCGGGGCCTTGCCGGCGACGAGGTCGAAGGCCTCATCGAGGCTGGCGATGAGGCCTTCGACGATTTGCCGCGTTTGCGTGACGAAATGGCCGGCCTCTTCGACTTTTTCGGGAGAAAGTAGGTGCTGTGAGGTCATGAAATCTGGCTCCCTTGAACGCCCGAGTCCTTCATTTTGACGTATCTTTTTTTTCCCTCGCGAGACTGCCCCCGGCGCTGGTCCACGCGAGCAATGAAAGGCACGGGCTTTTTATGTTTATCGGCTATTTGCCTGGGGAGTTAATGGCGTATTGC
>JAABTR010000472.1 GCA_011389755.1 Deltaproteobacteria bacterium
ATGGTGAGCATGATGTTCTCGGGCTTTAGGTCCCGGTGGATGATGCCCAGATCGTGGGCGTTTTGCAGCGACTCACCGAGCTGCACAGCGATGCGGCAGGCGCGCGTCCAGCTCATGGACCCGTTGGTCTTAATCTCCTTGGCGAGGCTCTGTCCCTGCACGAGCTCCATGGCGATATAGAGCAAGCCCTCGCGGGACTCGCCAAAATCGTAAATCGTGACGGTGTTGGGGTGATTGAGCCGACTGGCCAAGGCGGCTTCGTTGTGGAATCTCTTCTTCACGTTCTCGACACACGACAGCTCAGGGCTGAGGACCTTGAGCGCCACCGGCCTCCCGATAGAGGTCTGCTCGGCTCGATAGACCGTCGACATCCCCCCTTTCCGAGGCGATCGAGGATCTGGAAGCGCCCGTCAACCACCCGGCCGGACAGATCCTCGTTCGCCGCTCCCCCAGGCTGCGCCCACGCGACCAGGCGAACGCCGCAGCCCGGGCAGAACCCAGCCTCCTCTTGTGACACGCGCCCACATCTGGGACAGGTTATCCGCGCGTTTTCCGGCATGTTATCCCGTCGTTTTAGTTTCTCGAGAGGCTCTCGATTCCAGATTTTTGGCACACGACCGGTTTTGCAACATCATTGCGCGCCCTTGTTTCTGTTCACCTTTGTCACATTACTAAGGGTACTCGTTTCGCGCGGGGGTTCCACCCGATTCCCGGCGTTTGTCATCTCAAACCTGTTGAACCCGGGCTGGCCACCTGGTAGATGTTTCAGAATGAGACAAAAGTATTCAATGACATGCTTTGTTTTCGCGTTGATGCTGGTCGTGGGCGGGTGCTCGCGGTGCGCTTCCCCCGCGGTCACTTCGGATGCCGATTCTCCAATCGACACCGCTCAGGATCTGGGCGCCGGCGCGCCTCCACCTGTTGAAGCTGCGCCCAGTGTCACCCCGAGCGAACGCCGGGTGCTCCTTTTGGGCATCGATGGTGCCACATGGGATCTAATGGATCCGCTCCTCGAGGCGGGCAAGCTGCCTAACTTCTCCAAGCTCATCGCAGCTGGGACGCGCGCACCGCTCAAGTCTTTCGAGCCGACCGCGTCCCCCCTCATCTGGACCACCATCGCCACGGGAGTCCCTCCCGAGGTCCACGGCATCGAGGACTTTACGGTGGAGTCTCCCTCCAGCAAAAAAATGCTCCTGCCCACGAGCAACCTGCGGCGCGTCAAAGCGTTTTGGAACATCTTGTCCGATTTCGATGTGCCCGTCGGGGTCGTCGGCTGGTGGGCGTCCTATCCAGCGGAGGCCATAAACGGTTTCGTGATCTCCGACCAGGCCAACACGATTCGAAACAAGAGCTACGAAACCGCCCTGGGGGTCAAGAGCCTCGCAAGCTCGGCGTCGCTGACCTATCCGCCGAAACTCGCCGAGGCCATCTCAGACACCATGGCTCTCCCGTCGAGTATCCCCTCGACCGAGCTAGCCCGGTTCTTCGATATGCCTCCGTCAAGACTCAAAAAGATAGCCGAATCGAGCGCGCTCGAGGTCGAGGATCTGCCCAGCATCTTCAAGTTCGCCTACCTCATCGACCGCTCCTTTGTCGAGTCCAGTCTTCTGGCCCTGCGCCGGGAGACGCCCCGGGTCATGGCGATCTATCTCAACGGCCTGGACGCGGCAGAGCACCATTTCTGGAAGTTCATGGCTCCTCAGAAGTTTCCAAATATGGAGATCTCGGCGGCCGACATCAAAAGCTATGGAAAAGTGATCGAGCAGTACCACATCTACATGGACGAGGTCCTCGGAGAGCTTCTGCAGCACTACGATCCTTCGAAGTCGACCATCATCGTCCTGTCCGATCACGGGCACCATATAAACCCCACACACGATCCCAAAAGCGAGAGCCACTACAGCAGGGTGTGCAGCGGCGGCCACGAGGATGCGCCCGACGGCATCCTCATCGCCGCTGGGGCCGACATCAAAAAGGGGCTGCCCAAGCTCGAGGCTTCGGTCTACGATATCGCGCCCACGCTCTTGGCGCTTGCGGGCGTGCCCGTCGACGAAAAAATGACCGGTCGCGTCCTGGTCGAGCTCATGGAGCGAAGCTTTCTCGAAAAGCACCCCGTGACGACGGTGGAGAATCACTCGCGCGGCTGGAAATACGACAAGGATCCCATCCCATCCGCCATGTCCGAGGCTCTGAAGACCAAGCTCGAGGCCCTCGGATACATCAATTAAGAACCATGCGTAGCCACGGAGTTTCTTAATTGATGAGGCGCCTATGGCGCGGCGGGCAGCACTGTCAATATCTTGAGCGACGTCAAGGAGTCGCGGAAATCTTTACGGTAGATATACCCCACCGAGCCTCTGAGCTTGAAGACCGCCTTTAAGACCGTTGAAAACTCGGTGGGCTTCGTCGTCCCCGTGCGGATCTTGTTGTCCTGCCAAAAGCGCCCCTCCTCCGTTTGGGTCATGCCCAAGACCCGGTTTCGGAACTCCTCTCGGATAGGGGCGCTGTCGGGGGCGTTTATCGGCACGATGCGCAGTTTTGAGTCCCAGTATGAGCGCCGCTTCATAAAGATCTCGCGCAGCTCATCGACACTCAAGGTATCAATTGGGACCGTGCCGTTGGCGATTATCAGGACGTCTTCGGGCTTCTGCGCGTGCGCTGCCGATGCAGCCGCGAGAACGGTCACGACTGTAAATATCCAGAAGAAACCTCTCATTACAAATACCAGACCGATGACGGCTCCCGTGGGAGCCACCTTTTAGTTACCATATGCTATGGTTGAGACGTTTGGTGTCTCCTTCTATTCATCAACCGAATCCTCTTTCAACCCTTGGATATCTTAACATATACCACCGGTTCGTCTCATGTGCCGAACCTAATTATCTTTTCGGGGCGACCCCGCGCGTTCGACGCCCCCTCACCGAGCGCCTATCTCGAAGCTCGCTGGATGTGGGGCCAAGACGCGTATGAACGGCCGGCCCGGCCCCATCCCCTTCGATCCCACCCGGAAAGGCTCCATGGAGCAGCCCGGACGGCAGGTGAGCTCATCGAAGTGATGGTACTTGATGACGAGCTCTTCGTCGGGATCTGTTTCGCTGACTCTGACAATCCCCTCCTCGACCGCGACGCGACCCGCGCCGCGCACAAAGTACGACGTCGTCTTTTTCGTTCGCAAGACCCGGTACTGTGCCGGCCGAAGCCGCGCAGGCACAAGCAGCTCCTTTGCGTCGACAAGCCTCTCTCGATACGAACGGTCGCCGGGATCCGGGTTCGAAGACACGATGACCCAGCCGACAGCATATTTTTCCAAGTACTCTTCCAAAGTTTTTTTATCGGGGTCCGAACCCGAAAAGGCAACAAAAATGTTGGCGCTCTTCGAAACAGCGGTATCGCCGACACCGGCTCCTATGACCTCCACCTGTGTCACGGCGTCCAGGTAGGCGGCGAGCGGCGCGGACTCCACCAGGACGCGCCCCTGGTCGTGGCTCCAGTTCTCGAGCGAAGCGGCGATCTTTCGCCAATCTTCACTCACCGGCAGATGACGAAAATGCCTGTGCCTGGGGTAGCCGATGGAGCCGAACCCCACCATGTCGGCGATGTGAGGCTTTTCTTCGGGGAGCTCTTCGGGGCCTGGAAACAGTGAGGGAATGAAGTAGACCACATCCCGTCCCAGCCGCGGCAAGGCCGCAAAAAAGGCCACCGCCAGCAAGACCGCTCCAAAGCGGGGCAGCTTGGACCAGAGGCGTTTTTCCGCGAATTCCTGTGCGAGCCACGCCGCCCCCACCGCCGAAATATTGAGCGCGAGGAGGATCTGCCCGTAGCTCACCGAGCGCCCCACCCCCGGCACGTACCCGCCCAAGTACGCAAAAGCGGACGCGACCCCAACCCCGACCATCAGCGCATGCCAGCGCAGGGTGCGGCTTTTTCGCTGCTCGATGAGAATGAACACCGCGGCGGACAGGCTAAGGAGACGAAACCCAACCCTGACAGACGCGCCGCCCACGATGTCTCGGCCTGCGTTGAGCCCAAAGATATCCGCCACCAAGGTCCCGAGGGTTCCGCCGCTGCCTGAGGGTTCTCCCAGGGCGCCGCCCTTTGCCAAGGCGCCCAAAAAGACCACATCGATGAGGGCCACCGCGGCCGCGCACCCCAGCGCGATCGCCGAGGTGGTGAGGGCGCCTCTGGGCAGATCTTTTCGGCGGGCCACGAGCAATGACGCGACGATCGCCGCGAACGCGAGGGCCGCCGCCGGGTGCGCCGCCGCCGCCAAGACGGCAAGCGCCGAGGTCGCGACGCCGAAGACGGGTCGCGCGCTCTTTAGGTATCGCAAAAATGCGCCCCACCACACGGCGGCGAAGAGCATGGAGACGGCGAGCCCCACCTGCCCGTCAAACCAGCACCAATGGGCAAAGCCGTCGAAGCTCCACAGCGCCGCGCCCAAGGCGCTCGCGAACAAAGCCGCCCACGTCCCGAGGCCGAAGAGCCGCGCGGCCCCAAAGAGCGCAAAAACCGGCAACATGTGCGCGAACCAAATAAACAGGTTGAACGCCGTCCATTTAGGCACGCCCAAGGCGATGAGGCCGGCGGTCCACAGCTGCCACAAGAGGCTGCTGCGCTCCACTGTGGCCCCGTGAAAGGCTCCGGCGCTGCTCGTCGGATCATAGCGGCGCAGACGCCCCTGCTCCAAAAGCGCCTGCGCGGGCTCTGCGACCTCCAGCGACGACCGGGCGAAGCCGAAAGTGGATATCGGCTGCTGCGCGGTCACCACCGATGGGGGAGAAAAATACAAAGCGGCGGCCGCCTGGAGGGCGACGATCACGACCGCGACCGAGGCCACCTTCCACTTGGAAGAGCCCCGGTGGCCGTGTGTCTTATGGGACCCGCTCATGTCTTTTACCTCACTCCCCTTCCGCGCTGCGCGCGAGCGGCAACAGGCCCAGGACTCCGACCACGTACCCGGCGAGCGCGATGACGAACACGCCCGTCAGACCGAAGTTGACACCCAAGAAGAGGGTCGCCAAAGAACCGATGACCGAAGCGAAACCGTTGACTCCGATGGCCCACGGCACCAGCGCCTGGTAACGCCTCGAGATGACCCGCAGACCCGTTGGGAAAAACCAGCCCATGAAAAATCCCGCCGGAGCCAGCGCCAACGCGGCCGTGACGCAGCGCGCCCAAAAAGGCAGGCCAAACAAAGCATCAAAGACAGGCCCGGCGAATAATTTGTACAGCACGCTCACGCCCAAAAGCCCGACCACGGCGAAGATGAGCTTTCTCGCCAGGGGCTTATCCGACATGTCGCTGGTGCGCGCACCCAGCCCAGACGAGACCAAAATCGATGACAGAACCACCGCCACGGCAGCTCCGGGGGTGCTGACAAAAACCGTCGCCTTGTGAATGAGCCCCACCTCGAGCAACATAAAACCCGCGCCGATGGCGAAGAAAAAGCCCAAGGTGGCGGCGATGTGGGCCGGCCGCACCGGCTCTCGCCGCCGGACGAAAAACACGGGCAGCAAAATGAGCGCCAGCGACGCCAAGGAGATGATGACCGTGGAGGCGATGAGCAGCCTCAACGCCGGATGGAGCTTTTCACCCCGATGCATCGCCTCGAAAAAAGTCCCCAAGATATAGTACGGCCGATCATCGGTCGGCGTCACGAACGCGTGGCCGAGCGCGGCGAGCGCCTCCTCCTCGGTGCCCTGCGCCACCGCGTCGAAAAAGGCGGCGTACCTGGGCGCCGGGACCTTGCCTCTGGGATGAAGCATCTCCACCACGGCTCCGAGGCGCACGGCCGCTCGGTCGTAGATCGGTATGTCGACGTCGTTGACCCGGCGGCGGGACGTGAAGCGCTCCAGAGCGCTTATCTCAGCGGTCGTGAACGCCTCCTTCTTGACCAAGATTCCCGACATATTCGCCTGTCGCAGGGCCACGATCTTACTGTCGGGATCGTCGATGCCCATCTGGCGAAGCGCGATGGAGGCGATAGCCGCCAGGTTCATCGCCTGGTCACCGAACCGCATGACCGACAGCACGCCCCCTTTTTTGAGGATCTCGAGGAAGTCTTCGAACGCATCGACCGTGTACAGGTAGTCTTCGGCCGCCACCATGGCGCCGCCGGCGGTGTGCATCGTCATCGTATCGACACCGCTCATTTGGATGATGTCGAACCGCTTGTCGGTGCTCTTGGCGTATGCCCGGCCGTCCCCGTGATAGACATCGACGTTTTCCCGCTTGGGCCAGCCGACAAAGTCGGCATATCGGCCGGTCACGGCCTTCAAGGTGCTGCCGGATATTTCGACGCCGGTCACGGTGTTCGCGTCCCAGTAGAGCCCGGTCTCGATGTCGCTACCGCCGCCGGAGCCGATCACGAGGACGTCGGGGGTCTGTTTGATTTGGTAAGCCGCGGCGTACATGCTCTGCCCGAACAGCGCCTCGCCCCAGGTGCCCGGCTCCCCGATCTCCTCGAGCATCAAGGTCATCGCCCCGCCATCGATGGTGACCACCCGATAGTCGATAGGTTCTGTGACCTCGATGTGATCCCGCGTGTGCTTCTGGACGTCGATGCGGCCGATGGGGTCCCACTCGGTGACCTCGTTTATCGGCGCGGCATGCCCCGCTGCCAGCTCCGCCCTCTCAAACAGCTGGTTGTAGCCGTTGGGGTCGGGCTGAAATGGAAAAAGCGCGCTCGAGAAGAAGAGCCCGAAGATGCACAGGGCGAAAACCGCCCCGGCTCCAGCCCGGCGGACCGGGGACCGCCACAACAAAAGGGCTCCCACCGAAGCCAGCGCGGCGCTGAGCAGCATGAGCCTGCCGGCGCCCAGGGGCCGCAACAAAAGGACCATGCCCACGCTCCCAGCGGCGGACCCGAAAAGGTTCCAAAAATAGAGCCGCCCGATGAGCGCCACGCCACGCTGGAAGATGAGCGCCGTGACCATCCCTCCAAAGAAATAGGGCAGGATACACGGCAACAAGACGAGCCCCATCCACGGCACATTCACGTCGAGGGTCCCTTGGGGGATGGTGTTCATCGACGTTCTCGCGAAGAGCGTGTTGACCGCAACCATCGAGACCGCCAACGCGACGCTGAGCCAGGCGATGCGACCGTCGAAGTCGAAACCGGGGCGCGGGGGCCGCACG
>JAABTR010000473.1 GCA_011389755.1 Deltaproteobacteria bacterium
ACGGCCCGGAGTTCGTGGTCGACGACGCGGGCGAGCGCCACATCATCGACAAAAATTACGGCTCCTCACGGGCACTGGACGACTACCTCCCCAATCGGATCGGCGCGTCAAACTGGATCAACTCCGACGGTTCGCCGATGCCGGTTCACTACCAGGCACATGGGCTCTCCGGCGGAAATCTGATGACCGACGGAGCGGGGACCTGTTTCCTCTCCGACATCGTCTACGAGGAAGAAAAGCCCGCCAAATGGACCAACGAGGATGTGGACGAATTTTTGGAGACCTATCTCGGCTGCAAGCAGATCATCATATTGAGGCCCTTGTGCCTCGACGGCACAGGCCACATCGACCTGTACGCCAAGATCGTCGGGCCCACCTCGATCCTCTTGGCCCAGTTCCCCGAAGACACAAAGTTCAACGGGCAGAGCCCTGTCAACTCTGCAACGAACCACTGCGACACCAAATTTATAAACGATTACGATGACATGGAGCACAACCTGCAGATCCTCGAGTCCACCACGAATCTAAAAGGAGAGCCGTGGCAAATAACGCGTATTCCGAGCCTCGAGCCTTACTCGGTGAGCTACTTCGGGATGAAGAGCTGGGTCTACCGCAGCTACCTCAACTCGGAGATCATCGGCAAGCGGGTCGCCATGCCGTCCTACTACGTCCCGCAGCTCGACCACGAGGACGCCGACTACCTGCTGAATGTGGAAGCCGAGGCCATCGCCGCTTACGAGGCCGCCAACCCCGACCTGATCGAAGTCGCCCCGATCCCCTCGGATCACATCATCGACCAGGCCGGCGCCATCCACTGCATCAGCCACGAGATCCCCGCCGAGACCGGCGACGCCTGGATAGCGCCCCTCGAGTACTGCGGCAACGGCGTCGCCGAGGGCGATGAAGAATGTGACGGCCCCGACCAGAGGAACACCACCTGTGCCGACTTGGGGTACGAAAAGGGCAATATTCGCTGCGACGGCTACTGCAGATTCGTCACCGAAAAATGCGTCGGACAGCCCCCCGTCGACACAGACGAGCCCGCAGACACCACGCAGCCTGGGGACACAGGCGAGCCCGTGGACACGGATGAGCCGGCGGACACCACGCAGCCTGGGGACACCGACCCGGCCGTCGACACCGATGAAGATTCGGACACCGGTGACGACCTCCCGGCCGAAGAGACCGATGAGCCGCTTGGGACCGGCGACCTCGGCGGCGACCCGACACAAACAGATGATGGAGCCGGTGCCGACTCCAAAAACAGCTCGGGAAGCTGCTCGGCGGCTGCGGCTGCACGGGGGACTCGCCTCATCGCGCTGGTTTTAGATCTTATTGTGACTCCCTAAAAAGTTCACCACACCACCAACGCCGCTCCCACGAAGCCGCAGCCGATGGCGAAGCTGCGGCGGGCGGTCAGCGGCTCCCGCAAAAAGACGACCGCCAAGACGAAGATGAAGATTGTCGACATCTGGTTGAGCAGCGCCGCGATGGAGACGTGCTGGGTGTACTTCATGCCGCCGATCCAGGCTATCATGGCGAGGTAGGTCCCCACGAGGGCCGCCGGCGCCGCGAACTTCCAGGTGGCGCTGGGCCGCAAGGACTCCATGAGAGCGCCTCTGCGCGGGCTCAGGAGAATGAGCGGGATGACACCTAAAGCTCCCGCGGCGAGCCGAACGGTGGTGGCCCACACCATGGGCGCGCCGTTGAGGACGTTTTTCACCATGACGATGCTCACGGCCATCAAGGCGATGCCCACGACGCCTATGATCGTTCCCTCTAAGACATCGCGCCGGCTCTTTCCCCGCTCGGGCTTTGCAGCGGATCCGATGAGCAGCCCGAACATGATAAGGGCGGCGCCCGCGGTCGCCAAGAGCCCAATCCGCTCCCCTAGGAAAACAAACGACAGACCCAACATCACCGGCGTGTATGATGTGTCCACCACAGCGGCGAGACCGGCGCCAAGCTTCCCCAGAGAAACGAAAAACAGGGTATCGGCCACGGCGATGCCCAAAAAACCCGACAGAGCCAGCAGCGCCCAAGAGGACGCTGGCTGGTCCTCGGGCAGATAGGCCTCTCCCAGCAGGGGCATGGTGGCGAGCATGAGCACCAGAGCGAGGGAATTTTTAAACAGGTTGAGCGCCATGGGGGGCATGGTCTCCCCCGATCGCTTGAACAAGATGACGCCCACGGCCCAAAAAACCGCGGCTCCCACAGACAAGAACTCTCCTAAGTAAGGCATGACGATCCTTTCGAACGCTTCGAGCCGCCCGTACTATAATCGGGATCGCGCGGTCTATGATAGGAAATTTCGCGAGACGAAGGGGGGGATGGAAAAAGCGAAACGCGGGGTTTTATCCCTCGCAGTCGTCACACGTGCAGAGTCTCGGTTGGCCGTTTTCGTCGACGCAGCCACCTTCCCAGCTGTTGATCTGCGCGTAGAGATTTCGGCAATCGAAAGTTGCCTCCCCCGCTCCGACGCCTGGCGAGCACATCTGACTTTGGTCGGGCTCTTCGCAGTAGCGCTCACACAAGCTCGCATCGCATGTGGACCAATCGACCAGGCAGCCGCAGCACAGGCGAATCAAGATCGTGAAAGTAGGCGTCTCAACATCTCTACCTGCGTTCGTGTGCCCCAAAAAGCGAAGAGAGGCGTAGACCTGTTGAACCGCGCTCGCGGCATCGACTCCTTCACCTCTGTCTATCGTTCCGGCCGCATCAAATTGACCGCTCGCGTCGGTCGGAGGGTAGTTTCCGGCGGTCAACTCCCGGCACCCGTTGTTATCCGCGATGACATCGACGACGCTTTTGGGAACGACGACGCCAAAGACGATGTCCGCGCTTTCCGGTTCGATGTAGCCTTCGAAGACGTGGTATTCGGGGCTCCCTATCGGGGTACCGTCAGCGGTGCTGACGCTCACCTCAACGCCCTCGATAAAGACTCCATTGGTCTCGGCGCGGGTGTTTTTGTAATCCTCGCGGCCCATCAGGCTGTTGCGCAGCAGAAAATAGTTTGAATAGGGGCTCCTGAAGCTCAGATCCAAGAGGCCGCCTGGAGTCGTCTCATCCCCGGCGGTCGTCGAGCAATTGGGCGCCGTGGGAGGAGCCTTCATGTGCTCCACGAACAAGGAGATCTCGTTCTCCTTGCACCCCAAGGCAAAAACTCCCGCCGTTATCAAACACGCTGTCATGGCTTTTTTTGCGTATGTCATCGCCTCACCTCATTGCCCAATACTTTCGGCTCGGTTCACGATACGCGGCGTAATAAAGATCAGCATCTCCGAACGCCGATCCGACTCGCTGCGGTTCTTGAACAGCCATCCGATGATCGGGATGTCTGCAAAAAACGGCACCTTGCTGTAACTCATACCGTGGTTGCGGGTGAAGATCCCGCCGATCACCGCCGTATGACCGTCGTTGACCAAGAGCTCGGTCTGGGCCTCCCGCTTGAGGATCGTGGGATCGCCTCGGGCGCCCGTGTTGGCGAAGTCCGGCTCATCCCTCATGACCTTCAGGTTCATCAATATGGAACCGTCCGCGGTCACGTGGGGAGTCACCGTCAGATTGAGCTTGGCCTCCTTGAACGCCGTCTGGATACCGCGAGCGCTGATCTGGCTGTAGGGTATCAAGGTGCCTTGCTCGATGTGCGCTTCCCTGTTGTCCAGGGTCAAAATCTTCGGTGAGGACAGGATGCGCAAGAAGCCGGACTCTTCCATCGCCGATAGGCGAAGCGACAAATTGGCGTTGTTGGTTATCGAGCCCAACGTGATTCCGAGCGCACCACCGGAGCCGGTGCCCACCGAGGCGGGCAGGTTCACCGCGAAGTTGGGGTTGGGCTGCGCGGTGGCGGTCGTGGCCATCCCGCTGGTGGGCGTCTGATTGTCCGTCGCGCCGCCGGCCACCCCGATGGAGCTTGGGAACGCAAGGCCGGTCGGGTTTCCCGTGGCCGTGCTCGCGGTGAAATCCCCGCCCCACTGGATGCCTATCTCCCTGGCGTAATTGCTCGACGCCTCGATGATCCGGCTCTCGATGAGGACCTGGGGCGTCTGGGTGTCCAGGTTGCGCACTAGCGCTTCCAACTGGTCGAGGGCGTCCGACACATCTCGGGCGATGAGAACGTTGGTCCGCTCGTCCACCGAGATCTTGCCGCGCTCTGTGAGCAGATCGTTGCCCCGGGGCTGCAGCTCCCCAGCGCGGGCGTATGAGACGGGGATCAGGCGCGTCTCGAGGGGCTCGAGCTCAACCTTTTGCTTGCGCCGCGCGATCTCCATCTCTCGCTCTTTTTCGAGGGTCTCTTGCGGCGCGATCCGGATGATGTTGCCCTGGCGCACCATACCCAAGCGCTTCGCTTGCAAAATCACATCCAGGGCCTGATCCCACGGCACATCCCGCATGCGTATGGTGACCGCTCCCGAGACATCTTCGGACGTGACGATATTGACGTGCCCCACATCTGCCAGAAGCCTCAGAATGTTGTGAATATCGGCGTCTTTGAAATCGAGGTCGACGCGTCGGCCGGTGAAGCGCTTGACTTTGTTGTTGCCGAAAGCATCGGCGGCCGTGCGATCAACCGGATAGGCATAGACCTCCTCGTCCTCTTTTGCGACCGTGCGTGAGTCAGTCCCCGAGGCCTTCGCCTTCTGCGCCACGCGCTCATCTTTTTCTTGCGCCACCGGCGCGAAGGTCCAAATGAGGCTGTTGCCAAGGCGTTCGATGCGACTCTTTGCCGCCGCGTCCACCTCCACCTCGACCCGCACCTCTTCGCCGTCTTTATATGAGCTCACCTTTTGAATGATCCCGCCAAAGTCAGAGACATCCAACGTCCTGACGAGCAAGGAGGGGAGCTGGACCTCGCTGACATCCAGCACGGAGTTTCCGCGCGCGTCCTGGGCGGTCGAGTACTCGACCGGACGGTCCGTCTCGATGACCACAATCTGCTCGTCGCCGCGAACATCAAAACGAATATCGGCGATGCGGGTTTTTACTTTTGCGACCGGCTCTTTTGAAGCGGGGCTCGCGTCCTGGGGCTTCGCGACGAAGGCTTCGCCCGGAGCCTGGCTGGCCGCGGCCTTCTCACCGCGCATTTCGGCGAGCCTGAGCAGCCTCTTCTGCTCCTGGGTGAGCGGGCCTTGGTTCTCGATAGCCGCGGCGCCAGGTTGCTCACTGGGCTGGTGTTCGATCTTGGTCTTTTTCTCTTCGGCAACGCGCGCCATGCGCTGCTTTTCCTCGCTCAGCGCGTGCCGCTCTTTTTCGAGCTGCGCCCGAAGCTCCTCGGCGGCCCGGGCGTCGGCCTTCTTGCGCTGGTCGAGCATAGCCCGCGCGGCCTCGAGCTCTTTTCGCGCGTCGTCCAGCTGCCGGCCTCGGCGTCCGAGCTCGGCCTCCCGATCGGCCAGCTCTTTTTTTCGATTCGCGACGAGGGTTTCTTCCTTGGCGAGCTTCTTTTCCTGCCCAAAGATCTTCTTTTCCTTGGCCTGAAGCGCCCGCGCCCTGTCTGCCAGCTCTTTTTGCCGCTTCTCCAGCACGACGCCGTCGTTTTGCGCGGTGCGTCGAGCCTGGCCGAGCTCTTTTTCGAGCTCGGCTTTTTCCCGCTCGAGACGCGTCCGCTCCTTCGCGAGACGTTTCTTCTCTTTATGGACCACTTCGGCTCGCGCGAGCACGGACGACTGCTCCGCGAGGGTTCGCTCGGCCCGCTCCAGCGCCGCTTTGTATTCCTGTGCTCTGTTTTTAGCTTCTCGGGCCTCGGTCTTGACCGACGCCAATCGGGTCTCCATCTTCTGGGCCCTCAGGGTCGCGCTCTCGATAGCGCGCCGCGCTGAGGCCAAATCCTCGCGGGTGCTCTCGAGCCTCTCTTGTGACTCTTCGCGCTTTTTTTCGGCCTGCCCGAGGGCGGCGACAGCCTCGGCCACTTTTCGATCGGACCCCGCGGTGAGGCTTTGTCGCTGCTGCTCGAACTTTTCTTGGAGCGCCGCGAGCTGCTGCTCGATCTTCTCTTTGGCCTGTCTTGCCCGCTCGGCTCGCTGCTCGGCATGTCGCGCTGCCTGCTCGGCCTCCTCTCGGCGCTTGGTCGCCTTGGCCACAGCCGCATCCTTGAGCCTTCGAAGATGCGCAGCCTGCTTGCGCGCCTCGGACAGGGCCAGCTTCGACTTCTCGAGCTCGGCGCCCGCTCTGGCCAGAGTCGACTCGGCTCGCGCGCGCGCCCGGGAGGCCTCCACCGCCTTCTTCTGAGCGGCGATCGCCTCCTTCTCGCGCTGCTTTAGTATCGTCCCCAGCTTCTTCTTCTCGTCCTGAGCCGCCTCTTTGTAGGCTCGAGCCGCTTCTTTTTGGGCCACGACGGCCTGTGCCGCATCCTTGCGAGCGCGATCGGCGGCGTCGGCGCTGCTTTTTGAGACCTCTTCGAGTCGCTGCGCCTTCGCCGCTGCGACCTCCCGCTCGTTCACGGCCTGACGGCTCATCTTCTCGGCTGCTGCGAGATTCTTTGCTAGCTGCTCCAAACGACCTTCCACTTCGAGCCGCTTGGTTTTTTCGTTTCGAGCGATCTTTTCGGCTTCTTCGGCTTGGGTCCGCAGCGTCTCGAGCTCGCTTTTGGCCTGGGTCAGGGCCTTTTGAAGATTCGAGGAGCGCTCCACGAGCTTCTTCTCAGCGCGCTTCTCGGCGCTGCGCAAGGCCGCACGTGCGCGCTCTGCTTCCTTCTGGGCGCTCGTCGCTTCCCGATCCCTTTTCGCCAGCTCCTGCTCGAGCTTCGACAGGGCCTGCTCGATCCGCGTGCGATCCCGCATCGCCTCTTCGGCTTCCTCGGACGCCTCGCGACGCAGCTCCAGCGCTTGCTTGAGCTGCCTCTCGGCCTCCTCGGCTTGGGATCTGGCCAAGCTTTTCAAGCGCGCCGCCTCCGCGGACTCCTGGCGGGCCTCGGCCGACTCCCGCTCAGCCTGTCTCTTGAGCTCCTTCGCCCGCTCGAGCCGCTCGCGCGCCCCGTCTTCTTCTAAAGCCGATGGGCGCTTGGCCCGGCCTCCGGATTTCTCGGGGGCGCCTTGCAGGGCGATGACGAGAGCGTTGCCTTTTTTACGGACGCGATAGGCCGCATCCTTGCGCAGATTCACGACGATGCGGCTGATGGGAG
>JAABTR010000474.1 GCA_011389755.1 Deltaproteobacteria bacterium
ATGCGTATCGACTGTGAGTTCCTTGTCATCGGGAGCGGGGTTGCCGGACTGATGTTTGCCCGCTCCGTGGCGCACGCGGGGAGGGTCGTCATCTTGACAAAAACAGGAGCTGGGGAGTCTGCGACGAGACGAGCCCAGGGCGGCATCGCTTCGGTTGTGGATATTTCCGACAGCTTCGAGTCCCACGTCCAAGATACCCTGATCGCCGGCAGGGGGCTGAGCAAAAGACACGTCGTGGAGCAGTGCGTTCAGGACGGTCCTGCTTGTATCAGGGAGCTGCAAGCGCTCGGGGCTCGCTTCTCTGGGCGGCCCGGCCACCCCGGCGAGCTCGACCTCGGAAGAGAGGGGGGGCACTCTGCGAGGCGCATCGTGCATGCCGACGACGCCACCGGTGAGGAATTGATCAGGGCTTTGCTCCACGTGGTCCGCGAGCTGCCCAACGTGGAGATCTACGAGAATCACATGGCGGTCGACTTGCTGGTTTCAGACCATGACACCCAAGACCGCGCCTGCCTGGGGGCCTATGTGCTCGACAAGGAGACGGGCAGGGTCGACACTTTTTTGGCCCCGGTGACGGTGCTCGCCACCGGGGGAGCGGGCAAGGTCTACCTCTACACCTCAAACCCGGATGGGGCCACGGGGGATGGCATCGCCATGGCCTATCGCCGCGGCGCGCGGGTCGCGAATATGGAGTTCTTCCAGTTTCACCCCACGATCTTGTACCACCCTCAGTCCAAGGGGAACCTGATCTCAGAGGCGATCCGCGGCGAAGGCGCCATACTCAGGGACGTGGGCGGCAGAGCTTTCATGGGAGATTACGATCCCGCGGGGGATCTGGCCCCCAGAGACGTCGTTGCCCGCGCCATCGACGCTGAGATGAAGCGCAGCGGAGACGACTGCGTCTTTTTGGACGCCTCTCATTTGGACTCAGGCTTTCTCGCCGAGCGCTTCCCCAATATCTCGGCCGTGTGCCGCAATTATGGCATCGATATCTCGAAAGAGCCGATCCCCGTCGTGCCGGCGGCCCACTATTCGTGCGGAGGTGTCGTCACCGACCTGGACGGCAGGACAGACATCGAAGGGCTCTTCGCCGTGGGAGAGACGGCCTGCACGGGGCTGCACGGTGCCAATAGACTCGCGTCGAACTCTCTGCTCGAGGGGCTCGTCTTCGCTCATCGCGCGGCAAGCGCCGCGTTGGCCCAAGAAAAGCCCGATTACCGGGCCGTGCGGGACTGGGAGGTGGGAGACGCCGTGCCCAGCGAGGAATCCGTGGTGGTCTCCCAGGATTGGGAAGAGGTGAGACGCTACATGTGGAACTACGTCGGCATCGTGCGCTCCAACCGCAGGCTGTCGCGGGCGCGGCGCCGCCAAGATATGATGATGGACGAGATTCGAGAGTATTACTGGAAGTACCACATCACCTCGGACCTGTTGGAGCTGCGCAACATCGCCACCGTCGCCGAGCTCATCATCTTGAGCGCGATGCGCCGCCAGGAGAGCCGCGGACTTCATTTCACCGTCGACTATCCAAGAGAAGATCCCTCTTTTGCCCACGACACGATTCTGAGATGGCTTCCGGATTGAGCCGACGACGGGCGAAGCCGAGCCTTGCATCCTCGCACCACTGAGAATTTCGTGTTATTTGGGTCTTGGAGGAGGGATTCGGAGAAATTTATGTTCGATCTTCGATTCGAAACGGCTCTTTTTTCGGGGCGGCCGGCGCTGCTTCGCTCCACTGTCATCGCCGTATCAGTGGCGGTTTTGGCATGCGGAGGACCGGGTAAAGAGAGAGAAGCTGATGACAAGAGCCCCTCACTCTCCACCCCGAAGTCCGAGACAGAACCCGCGGGTGACTTTGGCAGCGCAAAGCAGGCGCCGCCTGAGATCGTTGGGGGAGGTCGCTTTGTTTCGATCCACGCCGAGAGCTTCGATGCCGCTGACCTCGAGAAAAAAAATCTGGTGATGCAGCTGTGCCAGGCCGCCCGGGTCGTGGACGATTATAGCTACGCCGCCAAGGGAGACGACGTGGTCTTGCTGCGGGGGATGCTGTCGGGGATCCAGAGGGCGCGCAAAAACATCCGGTCACAGCTTCGAGCCAAGCTAAGCCCTTACACGGCCGCCTTCTGGGTCAGTCATGGGCCTGAGGATGCGTGGTCCGAGCAGCGCATAAAGGCCTCGTTTATCCCCGGAGAGTTGGCCGCCGCCGCTCACACCGCCATGGAAAAAGGTTACCCGCTCGGTGCTGGTTCCAGCGACATGGGGGATCTCGGTTCGAATCGCCTCGAGCAGCTCGAGGCGATGCTCGCGCGGGTTAGGCCCTTGGTCTTCGGTGAGACGCTTCGTGAACAGCCAGGCGACGAACCGCCGCAGCGGCCTGGGCCTGAGCGAGAGGAATACTTCGCCACAATGGCAAAAAAAATGGCGCCCGCTCGACTTCTAAGCGACGCCGCGAACCGAAATATTCTGGACAGCGCCGTTCGAGCGGCCGCGGCAGGCACCGAGCCCGCTTTGAGAGCCTACCAAGCGGCGGTCGCTCAGGCTGCTCCGGTGGTTATGTTGTGGTTGGACTGCCCAGGCTCACAGGATGGGGAAGCAGCCGGCTGTAACCTGGGCTTGGGAGCTTTGGTCGCCATCCGTGATCACGATTACGAGGTCGTCTTTGAAAGGGTGTCCGAGGCAGCCGAAATTATAGAAGCGGGGCTACCATTCAAAAAGAAATGGAAGAACAGCGCCTTCGCCGAGGTGAAGCCAAAGCCCCTCGTCTACGAAGCGGTCTGCGGCGCCGGTTCACTCGGGGCGGCGCTTTTGCCGCAGCTCAAGGGGATGCAGACCCTGATAGCTCTGGGAGAAGGCGATGTGCGGGTCTCTAATCTGGCCGCCGCCGTCGCTCGAGGGGGTGGCGCCTTGGAGTTTCGCCGCGCCCTATTGGGGCAGGGGGCCGCAGATCGCTGGACGAAATGCGCTGCCGCCAACGCGGCTTTGAGGTTGGCCGTCGAGGAGGAGCACGCCCCCCGTTCGGGGGTGATGGACCGCGGGAAGAAGAGGGCCCCTGGGCACTACCTCAAAGATCACGCCGCTGTTTGGGAAAAACTCCGCGTCCGCCTCATGGGGGCGGTCGTCGCAAGTGGCCCCCTGGCGCAGAAGCTCCTTCCCAAATTCGAACCCGACTGCGCGCAGGAGGTGTACGACGACTTGGTGATGCGGCCTGTGCTCGATGCTCTTTTAGATGCCGCCTCTAAGGACGAAGATGCCCGGCGGGCAGACCGAATCATCCTCAACTGGTTCAGCTCGAGCTCAAAGGTGGGGCCGGAAAATGGCGTCTGGCAGACACCTTCGTCCGAGGCCGTCGCCGAGAGTTTAGCGGATCTTTTGAGCTATGTGCAGAAGGTCCGGTCACTGGGAATTTATATTGAGGCGCAGAAGTTTCTCGAGAAGTACGACAAACCGATAGCCGGGCAATTGATAGCGCGAGCTCAATCGGCTCGAAGCGTCTTCGTAGAGCGCCTAATAGCGATCTATCCGCTGCTCGAGCGCTCCTCGGATGCTGAGCAGGGCAACGATATCACCCAGCATGTCATGACCGATTTTCTATCCCGTGAGCGTCGCGACCAACTTCAAAACGGAGTTTTTTTCAACGATTGAAGCCCGATGAAAAAAGGGGGGATCGAGCCGGCGCTCGTCGTCCCTTTGACCGATATGGATTTATTCGGACTTCTTCGCTAATATCCGCTTTGGAAAAGCGAATACCGGTTTGAAAAAGCGATGCAAGACTAGTCCTTCGGCGAAGTCAAGGGAGGTCCGCTCATGAAATCCAAGGTGCGATTCGAAGTGATCCTCGGTGCTGCTCTCATAATCGGTGGGATATCAGTCCCGGCGGGGGCGCAGATCGTGGAAAGAAAGAAACCCCAGACGATTCGAGACCGCCTGGATGTTCTCGAGATGGAAGCAAAGGAGCTGAACAAGGGGTTGTCCGAGATCCTCGGGACCCAGTCTCCCGAGGAGTACAGGCAGCTTTTCGAACAGCTGCAGGGGCAACTCGAAAAGCTGACCGCGCGCATCGAAGAGCTCGCCGCCGGTGAGTCCAAGAACGTCTCAGGTGTCGCGGACAACAAAGCGCGCATCGATGACCTTTTTGCGCAGGTCAGCTCCTTGTCGCAGCAGAACAAGAAACTGACCGAGGAGATCGAGAGGCGAAGTCAACACGGATACACGGGTTATCGCGAGGGCCGCGGCTTTTTCCTGGCGAGCCCGGACGCGGCAGAGCCCGAAGACGCGAAGTTCCAGCTGTGGCTCAGCGCTTATTTGCGGCCCACCTACTCAATGGCTTTTCAAGAAGAGTGGGAAAAAGATCCCTATGGCCGTTTGCAGTATGATGAAAATGGTAACCCCCAAGGTGGGGATATGGCGCTCGTTCGGCATGGGTTTGGTTTTGAAAACGCGAGAATCGATGTCCGCGCGAGAGCTTGGAAGCTCTTTTTGATGCGCATGTCGATGGACCTCGGGAGGCAGACCGGGCGGGTCATCTATCCCGTCAACGCGGATCTGGCGGTTCCAGAAGGTCAGGGCTTTCAAGGTCGGCTCAACCGCGTGGTCCTTTCGACCGACACGCCCCGGTTCCTGCACCTGTACGGTCAAGTGGATCCGACGCCGTGGCTGTCGGTGCGGTTCGGGCAATTCAAGGTGGCGTTCGACCGAGAGACCTTGGTCCCAGCGAATCGACTCACCTTCTCCACGCGCTCCTTGGTGACGCGGCGGTACGCTTTTTGGGGGCAATTTCCCATGGGCGAAGACGCGCCTGCCTACCACTGGGACTACGAGTGGAAGAGGGGCTCGAGCTTCGGTTACGATCGCGGCGTGAGCCTGTCGGGCCGGTTGGCTGATGGGCTGTTCAACTACGAGGCGGGGGTTTTCAACGGCTCGGGCGTAAACGAGTTCAACGACAACCTCCGCGTGCTCGCAGCCGTGCGACTGTGGTCGGACATGGTCATTCGGAACAGCGCCGTCGAGGGAGGCTCATTTTCGGGGATGTCCGATCTCGAAAACAGCGCGGATCCCCAGCTGAGCGTCGGCGTCGGGTTTGGGTACGACATGCCTGAGAACACAAACCCCAACGATCCGGCGAATCCGGCAGCCGATTTCTACTCCGAGGAGATCTGCCTGACCGCTGACGCGGCCTTCAAATGGATGGGGCTGTCCGCCTTTGCGAGCTTCTTTTATCGCAAGGCAGACTATGGCGACACCATCTTCGAGGAGAGCGATATTTCTTCGATTGGAGTGACCGGCCAGCTCGCCTACTACCATGCCCCGACGCGTCTGGAGCCGGCTGTTAGATACAGCGTCTATGATGCCGATATGGAATTCGATGGCGATAATGTCCACGAGCTGACCGGCGCCTTGAATTACTATGTGCGGGGCAACAATTTGAAGGTCGGTGTTGAGTACCGCGGGATTTATCCGAACGACATGAGCCGCGCCTACGTGCAGCCGATAGGGACCTGGTTCGACTACTGGCACGAGCTGACCGTGGCCGCCCAGTTCGGGTTTTGAGGTTTTGTTCTCGGCACGCCCGGGGGCTCGGCTTGAGGGAGCACCTTGAAATGAGGGGAGATCATCGCGAATCAGCCCGCGCCCCACTCGGAGGATTTGGGTCGCTGCTGCTGTCTGCGTGCTTTTTGTGCCTGCTCATAGGGTGCGGGTCCAAGGATACGAGCGGAGAAAAAAAAGAAGACGGGGCGTTTTTGCCGGTGCGCACGATTTTTGTCCAGATCGAGCCGGGGAGCGTTCTCGACGGGCGCGAAAAAGAGATCGAGTCTGTCATGGCGAACGACTTTGGAGCGCTGCCTTCTTTGAGCCGGGCGAAGATAGGGCGTGGGATTATCGTCTCTTTGCAGTTCGACAACTCGACCGACAAAAGCGGCGCCTTGCTGGAGGTCTCCGCTGACTTTCAGGAGCTGGAAGATCCGATCGCCACAGGCGTCGCATCGACGAGCCTGGACATCTCCGCCTCGGCCGCCATGGAGATGGTGCGCAAGACCAGCGCCGAGGGCGCGGAGGCGATGAAGAAGCTCCTTTCGCTGGTGGACGCCAAGGACGCTCGCTTGGCTCACGCGCTGTCGTCTCCGGAACCCGACGAGCAGATCGCCGCGCTTAATTTGCTCGGTCACCGCCGTCTGCGCAAGTATGTTGTAGAGGTAGCCCGCCTTCTCAAGGATCCACGCGCGCGGGTTGCCGACGAGGCGGCACAGACATTGGTGGAGATAGGGGACCCCAAAGCCGTGCCTCTGCTCATCGCATCCATCGAGCGCGAGAACCTGCGCAGCGAGGTTCGGGCCGTGGAAGCCATGGGCAAGCTGGGGGGACAGGAGGCGGCGGCGTATCTCGAGATGACGGCGGTGGGCCACGAGGTTCCCGAGGTGCGCAGCCTCTCGGAGGTTCTCCTGCGGCGAATTCGTTCGAGCGAAAAAAAATCGAACAAATCCCTTTGACAATCTGCGCCGGCTACGTGTTATGACCCCTAAAAGGCGGTGTATGATAACCCTTGGGGGCAGTCTGGCAAGGAGAGCGGAATGGAAAGAGCAAACCTCGATTGGTCCAACCTCAGCTTCGGTTACTCAAAGACCGACGCCAATATCCGGTACACGTGGAAGAACGGGAAATGGGATGATGGTGTCTTGTCGCCCGACGAGCACATCCCTCTTCACATCGCCGCGACCTGTCTGCACTACGGCCAGGAAGCTTTTGAGGGGCTGAAGGTCTTCGAGCAAAAAAACGGCGACGTCGTGATGTTTCGCGCCGAAGAAAATGCTAAAAGACTCGCCCGCTCGTGTCGAAAGATTTTCATGGCCGAGGTCCCCGAGGAGCTCTTCCTCGAAGCGGTCCTGGCAGTGGTCAAAGCAAACGCAAAATACATTCCGCCTCATGGCAAGGGCGCGTCACTTTATGTGAGACCGCTGGTCATCGGCAGTGGGCCGCAGGTGGGTGTGAAGCCGGCCGAGGAGTTTACGTTTGTGGTCTTTGTCACCCCGGTGGGCCCGTATTTCAAAGAGGGCTTCAAACCGATAGACCTCATCGTGGAGCAAGAATTCGATAGGGCGGCC
>JAABTR010000475.1 GCA_011389755.1 Deltaproteobacteria bacterium
CCACCGGGGGTCCACCCGATCCGCGTCGAGTACTACCAGGGCAAAGGCGAAGCTATCGCCATGCTGGGGTGGGTGGGATCGAGAGACCTGGACGACCATCCCGCGATCATCCCCCCGAAGAGCCTCGTACCGCCGGGGGGAAACGAGCGCCACCCGTGTCCTGTCGCGCCTGTGGATGGGAGCGCTGATACGAGCTCGAGGTAGTCGCGAAGCTCATCCTCGGAGGGTTTGATGAACCGTTGCGAAGAAATACGTCAGCCGGGTTTTGCGCTCGATGCTGGGAACCAAGCCACGAACAGCCAGAGATCTTTGACAAAGGACCGAGTCGATCCGGAAAAAGCGCCGATCACCGCCACCGTCTTATCTCATCTCGGACGCGCTGTCCTCGGCCTCGCTCTTTGGTGGCTGGCGGTCTTCGCCGCGTGGTTTTCGGTGTTGGCTTTAAACACCGGCTTGCGGGATCCGCTCGGCCTGTTTGTCATGGCCGCTTTGTTTTCGGCGCGCTTTGTGGTCCTGCCCGTCGCTCTTTTTCATCTGTCGTGGGAGCTTCTCCAAAAAACGCGGTGGAAGCGCTGGACGCTTGCAGCGGTGTCGCTTCTGGCGGCGCTGGCGGCTCTTCCATGGGCGCTGCAGTTGGCTTTTGAGCTCACCGCGGGAGACTGGATATCCCGGCAACCGTGGGTCTCGTGGTTTGCCGGCGCGTTCATCGTCGCGGTCGAGATTGTCATCGTCGCGGCCGCGCTTTGGCACCGACAGCTGGTCTGGGAAGGGCCGCGCGGACGATCTCTTTGGCCTCGGGTGGTCTTTGGCCGGCGGTCCAAATGGGCGCTGACGGCGCTCGGGGGCATCGCGTTCATCGCGGCATGTCATGTGACAGCCTCTTACATGAGAGCGTACTGCAATCTGGCCGAGCAGCTGCTGGCTCCTCTGGCGTTTGTCGGAGGGACCGTGCTGGCCGCCATGGCGCTCGTCCGGCTGCCGGACAGGGCCTCTAGGATGGTCGCAGGCGTCGCCGTGGTCGTCTTTTTGGCGGCGCTCAGCCTCGCGCTTTTTTCCAAAGGCAGGCCGAGTGCGCCAAGCAGCCGAGCCCAGCTGGCCACGCTCACATACTTGTCGCTGCGTTCGGGGACAGACGACTTTTTTCAGTTTGGCGTCGATCGGTTTACTTCCGCGGAGTGTGTCCCCAGACGCGGCCATGCCGTGGCCACCGGCGGCTCCGTGAGCCCAGCAAAAGTGAAAAACGTCCTGTTCGTATCGGTCGACGCGCTGCGGCCCGACGTCATCGGTAAAGAGGTCGCCGGCAAATCGGTGACGCCTCACCTCAGCCGCATCAAGGAGCAGAGCCTCTTTTTCGAGAACGCTCACGCCACATACCCGGCCACCTTGTTTGCAGTGGGAAGCGCTTTGACGGGCCGGACGGCCAGCGACATTCTGTTTTCAAAGGAGCTGCCCGAGAACGTCTTCGAGAAGACGCGAAAAAGTTTCGACGAGACGCGCGTCTTTTTGCCCAAGAACAAGTGGTTTGAGATGCCGGTCCTCGAAAAACTGTTTACCAAGGGCGCACAGGCGAGCTACAGCCGGTCCGCAGGCGAGCAGACCGATGCGTTCCTAGGATCGCTCGAGTCGGCGAAAGACTCGGGGCGGTCGATCTTTGCCTGGATCCATTACTACGAGCCCCATCCCCCCTACCTGTCAAAGAGGGGGTTCGAGTTCGGCAAAAGTAGGGCCCAAAAGTACTACAGTGAAGTGGCGTTTATCGATGCGGAGATTGGACGGTTGGACGATTATCTCAAGGAGCATGATTGGTACGATGATACGTTGGTGATCTTTTTTTCGGATCACGGGCAGGCGCTCGGCGAAAACCAATATTACGGACACCACGTTTATCTCAACAGCTGGGTGATCGACATCGTGTTGATGGTTCGGGCGCCCCAGCTCTCCGCCGGGGTATCTGAGACGACGGTGTCGGGCATCGATATCGCTCCGACCGTGCTGCGGTCTTTGGGGCAGACTGTTCCCAAGGAGGTGGAAGGCAGAAGCCTCTTCGACAAGATGGACGAGCCGCCCGGAGAGTCTTGGGCCATCGCCGAGGCTTTCCCCCTGCGAGGAGAGGCGCTGTTCCATTTCTCTGAAAAAGCGGAGTACAAAGGAATAGAGGGGCTGCAAAAGAAACTCGAGACCGTCCAGAGCGCCGTCAAGAGCTACTCTCCCAAAGTGGCGCTCATCAAGGGGGATTTGCGGCTTATCATCGATCGCATGACCGGCGCTGAGCAGCTCTACGACGACGGGCTCGATCCGGCCAATGAGGACAATTTAATGAGCTCTTCGCAGGCCCGCTTGGATTTGTCCTGGATGAGACGAGCCTTGATGAACTGGCATGAGGACAAGAGCCTGCAGTACTACTGCGACGTCAGCGAGAAGTAGGGCGGTCGGTGGTCAGCAGCTCGTTGTAATCTCCGGCGGCCTTTTTGAGGGCGAGCACGGCGATCTCGTAGCGCAGCTGCTCGAGGACTTCGCTCGTGCGCTTCGTGCTCAGGTCGGTGTGCGCGCTCAAGACGTCGAGGCTCGTCGCGAGCCCCACCTCGTAGCGGCGCGAGACCATGTGGTTGGTTTTCTGAGCCAGCTCGACCTGCTTTTTGGCAAGGTCTACGTTGCGGGCCCGCTTTTCGAGCTCCACCAGCGCTTCGTCGATCTGCTGTTTGATGTCGAGCTCGAGCTGGTCGAGGTTGTTTTTGGCCACCCGGATCTGGGAGCGCTTCTCGTCGAGCTCGGCGAAGCGCGCTCCGCCGTCGAAGATGTTCCAGCGAGCGCCGAAGATGAGCATCCAGACCGCGTTGTCGCCTCCAAAGCCGGCGGCGGAGTTCCAGTTCCAGGTGTAGGTGACATCGAAGACCGGGACCCATTTCATGTAGGTGGCGCGCTTGTCCAGCTCGGCGATGTCCACGGCGATGTGGGCCGATTGCAGATCCTTGCGGTCCGAGAAGGCCTCCTCGACGTAGGCGCCGCGGCTCTTTTCTTCGGGCCTGGGCATGGGGACATCCGTCACTGAAAAGGAGCCCTCGACTCCGATGAGATAGCCCAGGGCGCTCTTGGCGAGGGTGAGGGTGTCATGGGCGTCTGCCAGACTTTTTTTGGCGTCCATCACCCGCAGCTCGGCGCGGGCGACGTCGAGCTCGGTTCCTTGACCCACCCGCATCAGGGCCTCGCTTTGGCGAAGAAATCTCTGTGCGCTCGCGAGGACCTCGTTTTGAACATCGACGAGCCGGCTCGCGCTCGCGACCTGGTAGTAGGACGTGGTCACGAGAAAGAGCAGCTCGTTTTTCGAATGGGTCGCCGAGTGGCGCGATCGGTCGGCGAAGCGGTCGGCGATCTTGATGGCCGGGAAGGCCTGGGCGTTGAGGATCGGCATGCTCGCGGAGAACCCGAAGCCCTTGCCCCATTTTTCTTGAATGACGATGCGCTCAGAGGTGACCCCTGCCCCGCCGGGCATGCCCGCGGGCATCTCAAGGGCGATCTCCTCTTGGTTGCGCACGATCTGTCCGGTGGCGCTCAGCTGAGGGAGCAGCCGCGCCCAGGCCTTTCGGACGGTTGCGCGGGCTTGAACGAGCTGTTCGTCGAGGTTTCGCATGGTGGGGTTGTTGTCCAGAGCTTTTGTTTGAGCCTCGGCCAGCGTGAGCACCGGGCCGCTCGAGGCGCTGGGACCCATGGGTTCCAGAGGCGCGGCGCTCTGCGCGGGCTCCACGCTCTTTTGCGCCCCGGCTTTGTGGATCGGGGTCAGGACGAGGGCGAGAAACAGGAAGGTCGATACGGAAGATCTCGGGTTCATCGCTTTCAAGCCTCCTCGACGGCAGCAGGGGGGACGGTGGTGTCTTTGCGGCCCAGCAGGCGGGCAAAAAACGCGCTCGACCTCTCCTGGAGCTCATACATCACCGGGACCATGATGAGGGTCAAGGCGGTGGCCACGATGAGCCCGAAGACCACCGCTTGGGCCATGGGGCCCCACCACTCCACCGACTGGGAGCCGATGTCGATGAAATTCGTGGTGATGTGTTTGAAGTCGATGCCGATCCCGACCGCCATGGGCAGAAGCCCAAGCACCGTGGTGATGGCGGTGAGCATCACCGGCCGGAAGCGCACGAGGCCGGCCCGAACGAGCGCCTCTTTGAGCGTAAGGCCGAGCTTCTCCTTGAGCTGGTCGGCGTAGTCGATGAGCACGATGGCGTTGTTGACCACCACCCCGGCCAGGGAGATGACCCCCATCCCCGTCATGATGATGCTGAACTTGTTGTGCAATATCAATAGACCGAGAAAGACACCGACCAGGGACATCACCACCGAACCGAGGATGAGGATGGGGCGCTGCACGGAGTTGAACTGAGTGATGAGGATGAGCGCCATGAGCATGATGCCCACCGCGAACGCCTTGCCGAGGAAGGCCTGGGCGTTTTCTTGCTCCTCGCTCTCGCCGGTGAAGCTGAAGAAGTAGCCGGCGGGCAAGGACAGCTCAGAGGTCACCCGTTGCTCCACCTCCTGCATGATCTCGGAAGAGCTACGCTCGCCCATAACGTCTGCTGTGACGGCGATGGTGCGCCGCTGCTCGATGTGGTTGATGCTCCCCATGCCACCGACCGTGGTCACCTTTGCCACGTCCCGCAGCGGTATCTGGACGTCGTCCCGGCCGGCCACGCGGATGTTCAGGATGTCTTCGATGGAGCGGCGGTCGTCCTCTTCGTACCGGACGATGATGTCGTACTCCTCGTCGCCTTCTCGAAGCACCGTGGCGATGGTGCCGTTGATCGCGGTGCGCACGGCCTGGGAGATGGTGGCGGTGTCCACCTTGCGCAGCATCGCCTTTTGCCTGTCCACCTCGATGCGGATCTCGGGTTTCCCCGCTTCGTAGTCGTCCTTGATGTCGACGACGCCGTCGACGGTGGAGAGCAGGTCCTTGATCTTGCGAGCGTACGCGCTGAGCACTCCGTACTCGGGGCCCGAGACCTCCACCGAGACCGGGGAGCCGGTGGGGGGGCCGTTCTTCTCGATCTCGACCCGGTACTCGGCTCCGGCCAGCTTGCCGAGCCCTTCTCGCAGCGACTCAATGTCTTCCCAGGTGCTGCCCGAGCGTTCCCGGCGGTCTTTGAACTCGATATCCGCCACGGCCAAGTGGGAGCTGTTGCTCCCCGCGCCCAGCATCATGCCGCCGCCGAAACCCACGTTGGCCACCACGTCCTGGACATTGCCTTGCTTTTGGGCCAGACCCTCGACCCGCTTCATGTACCCGTCGGTGCGCTCGAGCAGGGTGCCTTGCGGTGCGGTGACGATCACCTGGGCCCGCTCCGGAGTGGTGGTGGGGAAGAACTCGACGCCCGCTCCGAATTTCACGTAGGCTCCGATCGTTGCGACGAGCACGACGATGCCGGCCAAAAAGACGGTCTTTGGGTGATTGAGGCTCCAGACCAGGAGCGCCTTGTAGCGGGGCAGGATTCTGCCGCGCACCTCGCCCGAGTCGTCGAACATCTTTGCGGTGTCGGATTTCAAAAAGCGCGCCGCGATGACCGGGTTGATGACCAGCGCGACGAAGAGCGAGGACGACAAGACCGTGATGACGGTGATGGGCAGGTACTTCATGAAGTCGCCCATGATACCCGGCCAAAAAAGGAGGGGAGCGAACACGCAGATCGTCGTGGCGGTGGAGGTGACGATGGGCCAGGCCACTTCCCGGGTCGCTTCGTACGCGGCCCGCAGGCGCGTTTGCCCTTCGGCCACGTGACGGTAGATGTTCTCCACCACGACGATGGAGTTATCCACCAGCATGCCCAGCGCCAAGATGAGGGCGAACAGCACCACCATGTTGAGGGTGATGCCCAGAGTCTGCAGGATGACGAAGCTCATGAGCATCGACAAAGGGATGGCGATGGCCACGAAGATGGCGTTGCGCACCCCCATGGCGAAGAGCAGAACGCCGATGACCAAGATAAGTCCCGTGATGATGTTGTTTTCGAGATCCGAGACGGTGTCGCGGATGAACTCGCTGCTGTCCTGGCGGATGGTGTACGCGGTGGTGGGGGGCAGGGTGGCCTCTTTTTCGGCCAGCACGGCTCGGACCTCGTCGGCGATATCCACGATGCTGGCGCCGGCGCGCTTTTTGACCCGCAGGGTGACGCACTCGGTGCCGTTGATGCGGGAGATGGTCTCCTGTTCCTTGAAGCCGTCCAGCACCCGGCCCACGTCGCCCAGACGGATTGGGACGCCGCCTTCGGCCTTGACGACGATGTCCTCCATGAGGCTCACGTCTTTGTACTCGCCTGGGATGCGCACCGAGTACTTGGAGCTGCCGAGCTCGAGGTTGCCCGCGGGGGTGGTCCTGTGTTCGCCCTGGATGCGGCCGATGATCTGGCTCACCCCGAGCTCGTAGTGCTGGAGCTTTTTGGGGTCGAGATAGATCTGGATCTCCCTTTCGAGCCCTCCTGTGAGATCGACGCCCAGGACGCCGGGGATCTGCTCGATGTCGTCCTTGATCTTCTCGGAGACGTTCTTGAGCTTGTCCAGGTCGTAACGGCCCGAGACGTTGATGAGCATCATCGGGAAATCCGACAGGTTGATCTCGATGATGACCGGATCCTCTGCGTCAGCGGGCAGGTCGGGCTTGGCCTTTTCCACTTTGTCGCGGAGCTTTTGGTACGCGATGTCCAGGTCGACGCCCGCCTCGAACTCCACCGTCACCACCGAGGACGACTCGGAGCTCGACGAGGTGATCTTCTTGACGTCGCGCAGATCCTTGAGCTCGCTTTCGAGGACGTTGGTCACCAGCTTCTCCATGTCCTCGGGGGCCACCCCGGGGTAGATGGTGGAGACCAGCATGGTGGGGATCTCCACCTCGGGCTGGGCCTCGAGAGGCAAGGTCTTGTAAGCAAAGCCGCCGGCTAGGATGATGAAGAGGATGAGCACGGCGACGGTGGTGTTGAACTTGAGAGCGTACTTCGTAATCTGCATGGAAACTGCCCTTTTCGCGCCGGCGGTCTCCCATGGCTCCACCCGGCGCACTTAAAAAAATCTACTGATAGCTTGAG
>JAABTR010000079.1 GCA_011389755.1 Deltaproteobacteria bacterium
CGGCAAAGAGCCACGCGCCAAGGCCAAGAAGCCTTCGGAGGTCACCCTCGACTTACTCGAAGCCGATCTCGACATCGAAGGGCACGCGACCGAGATGCAGGAGCTCTACGACATGGGCAACTACTCCGGCGCCCTCAAGGTGGCCGAGCACATCTTGGGCGAGAGACCAGGCGATCTGCGAGCAACGCGCGTTCGGGACCACAGCCGGGAGACCTTGTTGCACATGTACGAGGCCAAGATAGGCTCCTTCCAACACATCCCGCAGCTCGCCATCGACCCCCACGAGGTGATGTGGCGCAAGCTCGATCCCGCCACCGGCTTCGTCTTATCGCGAGTCGATGGTATCGTCACCTACGAAGACATTGTCGACATCAGCGGGCTGGGTTCCTTTGAGACGTGTCGCATCCTGAACCAGCTGCTCCAAGAGGGAATCATCAAGTGAACCGGCAAGTCGGGACGCACCGCACTGCGGCGCCCCGGCTCGTGGCGCTGGCGTTTTTGGTCCCTTTTTCCGCTTCGGTCTTCGCCTCGCCCTCGACTTTGGTTTCAAAAGAAGGTTTCCACCTGGCTCCCGCAAAAGGCTCCCCTCAGTGCGCCTATGCCCTCCTCGGTTCCGAAGGTCACCTGGGCGCCTGCGGCTTTCGCGTCGTGTCCCCTCTCTCCGGCGACAAAGCCCGGGTCCGATGCGCCGCTGTGAGTTACGATCGCGCGAGCGGGCGGTTGCGCGATCGCATCGATTTCGACCTCATCGACGCCGGACTGGTCAGCCGGTCCAAGCCGGTCCACGTGGTGGATGACCCCCTAGCCAAGCTCCTCGGGGAGCCGCGCCTGTTCGCCTTGGCAGGAGACCGTGTGGAGATCGCCCCCAGGATCGGGGCCACTGAGCTCGCGCCTTTGGCGCTCGAGCTGGCCGCGGTCTCGCCCCACGGCGCGCCCCTTCCCACCATACCGCTGGACTTGGGCGTCACGGTGCTGCGCGATGAACCAGGAGGTTTCCCCGCCCTCGGGACCGAGGCCGCCGAGGCTCGCCGTGCCATGTGGCACCAGCTGCGGGTGGTCGACGAGGTCATGTCCCAGTGCGGGCTGAGGGTCCCTTTCATCGTCGACGTCCCTTTTCGCGTCTCGGAGCCGCCCGAAGGGACCCTCTTGACCATCGGCGATCCCTGGGGGCTCACCTCCCAAGGCGGTCACGTGCGGGTGGACATCGAAGGAGAGCAACTGGGACCCTGGGAAGTGCCGCCGCACCTCGAACCCTCCCAAACCGCGCACCTGCTCGCCTCGCGCATCGCGCGCCACGGCTACCGCTCACACGTGCACACCCACCCGCGCATGCCCTCCGGACACGCCGGTCCTGCCGATCTCGTGGTGCGGCGCAAATCCGGACGCGCTTTGAAAATCAACGCCTGGGCCGGCCGGCCAATCTCCACCGACAAAACTCAGCCGATCCGCATCGGACACGTGGCCCTGGGCGATGGGCTGAGCTGCTATGACCACCTTCGAGAGCGCTTCGGCACCGTCGAAGAGCGCGCGCTCATCCAGCTTATGCATAGACCGCGGGACACAAGGAGCATCGAGGTCATCGTCGTCCCCCAGTTCTGTGGCCGAAGCAAGCAGGGGGAAGCCTTCATCCAGGCGGTGAGCCCCGCGCTCGGCGACACAGTGATCATCGATGCGGGCGGCGCCTTACGAGCCCGCCACGCGTTTGTTCTCGCCCACGAGATCGGCCACGTGTTGCTTAAAAGCTTGGAGCACCCCGCCGCCGGCCCGGAGTCCACCGACGCGAACCTCATGAGCCCGAACACAAGCGCCGGATTGGAAGGACCGAGGCGTCTGACGCCTCGCCAATGCGAGGCGATGAGGCGAAGCGTCTTTGATCAAAAAGTCACAGGAAAAATCAAAGAAACGGTAAACCGAAACGATCCGCTCGAGAGGCCGCCGGCCCGAAAAGCGGTCTGGCGAATGCGCGACAAGGTGAGCTCCTCGTCCCCAGCGGTCAGAGGATCGGGCAGGGCCGCCGTCACCACCGCCGGAATGACAAAGTGCCCGTCGTCCCGGATCCGGCACGTCATCGACCACGGGGCGCCCATACTGGTCCAGCTCAAGACGCCGATGACCTCATCACCGTAGCCGTCGGCGTCCCAGGTCAACTCCGCGGCCGCGCCCCGCCGCACGAAGGGAGTTCTATCCTCCGGCGAGACGCCGTTGACCTTGACCTCTTCGCCGAGATCCGCCGGAGCCTCTAGCGCGACCTCGAAGGAGCTGACCTCGTCGGTTCCGGTTGCCTTGAGGTCATAGGTCTGCCCGGGCCGAAACACCACGTCTTGGGTCTCATCTGCCGAATAAATGACTCCGACGATAACCTTGAGCAGGTCCGGGAAAGTCCGTGTGGGGATGGGCTTGCGCTTGTCGCCGAAATGGATGGACAGGTCGCCCACGTCGAGCAGCTCAATGAGCTCCCCCCCTTCCGGGTACGAAGCGCGCTCGGCGTCTATGACCGGAGCGGGCATGGAGCAGGTGTCCAGAGCCAGGTCGACTTCGGACGCGCGGGCGCCGAGCAGCTCGTCCACGGTGCTGTCGTTGGTGGGCGCGTAACGCACAAACATCCCCATGACCCCGAACTGCTCGAAAGGCTCATCCGACCCCGTCTCGATGTATCTCTTTAGAGACGCGTTGATGATGCCACGCGCTATCAGCGGGCTCTCGGCCTCGGCCACGGGTTCCAGCGGCTCGTCCACCTGCTCGACGCAAGCCAAAATGCTCGAGGCCACAGCGACCGAAATGCAAAAAACCCCCGCGGTGCGCGCGACAAAGCCCGCCCTTTTGCTTCTGCCATGTCGATCGCAAGGTCTCATCGTCTCCACCGATCGCTTCATCTGCGCGCCAAAAATGAACTCTACGAGACGCGCGCCCTTCATAAGACTATATCGCTCGGAGTCGATCCTCGCAAGAAGCGGTGGGAACCGATTTGTTGATTGCT
>JAABTR010000080.1 GCA_011389755.1 Deltaproteobacteria bacterium
GACGCGCGCCCTTCATAAGACTATATCGCTCGGAGTCGATCCTCGCAAGAAGCGGTGGGAACCGATTTGTTGATTGCTGACGCTACTTCGTGTCTTCGTCCTCGTCGTCATCCAGCTCGTCTTCCTCTAAGTTGGGCAGCTCCTCGGCCGGCGCGCGCCTGTCAGCCCAGACACCCTCACCCTCGGCTCCCGCGCCCCCCTCGATATCGGAGGACGCGATGGCGTCCAGGTCGTCTATTTCCTCGATCGGCTCCCCGCCGATATCTCCCTCCGACTCATTCGCAGCCTCGGGCTCCTGCTCGGCGCTCTGCTCGGAATCGACGAGAACGTCTATGTTGTCGTCTGCCACACGGAGGCCGCTTAGGTCTTCAGACAGTTCTTCTGCGTCCAATTCCTCACCAGCCATCTCGTCGGGAGCCGAGAATACCACACGAGGAGCGACCATGGCCACGGCCGAGTCATCACCGGCACCGCTCTCGTAAGCGGTCCCCGGGAGGTCCGAAGTTTCTTCGTACCCCGGTGTCTGTTTGCGCTTCCATCTTTGAATGCGCTCGACCAGTTCCTGCAGTTCCATGTGTTCTCCTCCTTCAACAGATCTTCTCTAAATTCCGGCTAGTTTCGTAGACTCAATAATAAATGAAAGATTCGGCCGGATGCAAATTATGTATCCGACATGACGCCCTCGTGCGCAAACCCCCACCACCCCAGGTGCCTATTTATCCGATGATTTTTGCCGGGGTCCTCCCTCCACGGGGAGGGACTGGGCGAGAAGCCGGGCGTGGGCTCGGAAACGCTCGCCCCGGACCTTGTAGTTGGGAAAGAGGCCGAAAGAGGCGCAGGCAGGGGACAAAAGCACTGTGCCCCCCGAGGACACGCTCTGAGCGGCCGCGGTCATGGCCGGCTCGAGGCCCTCGAACACCTTTGTCTCGCAGCTATGGGTCTCGATTTCCTCTAAGGCGCGCAGCAGACGCGGCGCCGTGGCCCCGATGAGCCCCACGAAGACCAGCGTGGGGTGGGAACGCAGCGCCTCGACGAGGGGGCCGAAGTCGGCGTGCTTCTCAGAACCTCCGAGCACGAGCGCGAGCGGAGTGTCCGCGAAGCCAGACACGGCGCCCATGGTCGCCTCGGGCCGCGTGGCGTAGGAGTCGTTCACGAAGTCGACCCCGCCGGCGCTGATGACCCGCTCGAGCCGGTGAGGCAGGTTTTCGAACTCCTCGCCCGCGACGCACGAAGGCTCCAGCTTTGCTCCCAGGCTCCAGGCCGCGGCGAGGGCCGCGGCGACGTTCTCGAGGTTGAAACGCCCCCGCAAGGCCATGTGCGATGCGTCGAAGGCGAGCTGCTCATCCCTTTTGTCGAACCTGAGGCGCAACCTATCCCCTTCGACGAAGAGCCCCTCGCCCAGGACGCGCTGCGTCGAGATGGGCAGCTTGCGCGCCCGACTGCGGGCGGAGATTTGCGCGGCGCCTGGGCAGTCGGCGTTGTAGACGAGCACGTCCGAAGGGCCCTGGTGCGCGAAGAGGTTGGCCTTGGCGGCCCGGTATTCGGCTTCGCTGCGGTGCCAGTCCAGATGCTCGCTCGTGGTCCTAAGCGCCACGCCCACTCGCGGCGATAGGGTCAGATCGAAAGCCTGGAAGCTGGATATCTCGAGCACGACCCGGTCTTTTTCTTCGAGCTCATCCAAAAACTCGAGGGGGCTGCGCCCGATATTTCCGCCCAGGTGTGTCCGATACCCCGACTCCGCGAGCATGGCGGCGCACAAAGACGCACAGGTCCCCTTGCCCAGGGTCCCGGTCACCGCCGCCACCGGGCACGGACATCGCTCCAAGAAGAGCTGCACCGCCGAGGTCACGGTCGTCCCCGCAGCGCGAGCCGCTTCCAGGGCCAAAGCATCCGGGCGGATGCCCGCGGAGCGGATCACGACGCGGAAACGGCCGAGATCGTCAGCGTGGTCGTCACCGAAGACGGACCTAACGCCCGAAGGCAAGCCCTCGACGATCACCTTGTCGAGCGCGGTGACGTCTGTGTAACCGTTTCTGAGCAGGTATTCGATGGAAGCGCGTCCCTCGACACCGACACCCAAGACGGCGACGGGCTGATCTTTGTCTTTCATCATGCGTTCTTCCTGAAAAGAGCTTAAATTGCTTTCGGCGTGACGTTAGACAAAGCGCGTCCCGGCGTCAATGAAGACGAAGTGAGAGGAACCGCACATGAGCTCGGCTTGGCAAAGCACTCTCGACGGGCTGAGAGAAAAAGGACTCGAAAGAGTCCTGCGCACCGTGGACGGCCCGGTCGGGGCTCGGATCGACACGCCACAGGGCCCAAAGCTCCTTTTTTGTTCCAACGATTACCTCGGGCTCGCGTCCCATCCGTCCCTTCGCGAGAGCCTGTGCCGGGCGGCCGAGCAGTACGGCGTGGGGGCCGCGGCCTCCCGCCTGGTCAGCGGGAACTATCGGCTCCACGATGAGCTGGAGCGGCGCATCGCGACGTTCGTGGACTCCGAGGACGCGGTCCTGTTTCCATCGGGTTACCAGGCCAACGTCGGAGGGCTCAGCGCTCTCGTCGAGCGGGGGGACGTCATCTTCTCCGATGAGCTGGTCCACGCCAGCATCGTGGACGGCTGCCGGCTCTCCCGCGCCTCGGTCAACATCTTTCGTCACAAAGACATGCAGCACCTCGAGGCGCTGCTCGACCAAGACCGCAGCGCGGGCCGCCGCATCATCGTCACCGACGCGATCTTCAGCATGGACGGCGATCTCGCGCCCCTGACCAAAATCCACCGGCTCGCCGATAAATTCGGCGCCCTCATCTACCTGGATGAAGCCCACAGCCTGGGTATCATGGGCCCAAACGGGAGGGGCCTCGCCGCCGCAGCGGGGCTGTCCGACAGGATCGCCATTCGGGTGGGCACCCTCGGCAAGGCCTTCGGGGTCAGCGGCGCGTTCATCGCGTGCGACCGCGTTGCCGCCCGGGTGCTGCGAAGCCGCGCCCGCAGTCTCATGTACACCACCGCCGCGCCGCCGCCCCTCGCCGCGGCGGCCATCACCGCGGTGGACCTCGTTTGTGCGGCCGACAAAGCCCGGGTCAAGCTCAAGTCGAACATCTCGTCGCTGCGCGTCCGAGCGAAAAAGCTCGGGCTGGAGCTCGCCGAATCCCACACCGCCATCCAGCCAGTCATTATCGGCAGAGCCGAGCACGCCGTGGAGATCTCGAACCGGCTGTGGGACGAGGGTATCTTCGTCCAGGCCATCCGACCTCCCACGGTGCCGCCGGGCACGTCGCGCCTGCGGATCACGCTCAGCGCCGCCCACGAAAAGGGAGACATCGACCTGCTGCTCACCACCTTGTTCGGCTTTCTCAAAGACGACCTCGACAAAAAGGAACCAAGATCGTGAATCTGGGAATCTTCGTTACAGGGACAAATACCGAAGTCGGAAAAACTGTCGTCACGCGGGCCCTCGTCGCCGCCCTCGTCCGTCGAGGCATCGAAGTGTCCGCGGTCAAGCCCATAGAGAGCGGCGTCCCCACGGACGACGCCGGTCGCCGCTGCCCCGCCGACGCCTCTGCCCTGGCTCGTGCCTGCGGCCAAGATCCGAGGTTCGCCGCGAACACCGCCTACTGCTTTTCCGACCCGGTCTCCCCCCATCTGGCCGCGCGCAACGAGGGGCGCTCCATCCAAAGCGAGCCCGTGTTGGCGCTCCTGCACAAGGAGCTGCAGCTGTCTCAGGTGGTGATCGCCGAGGGCGCCGGGGGGCTGCTCGTGCCTCTATCCGACAGCGTGCTCTACGCCGACGTCATCGCCGAGTCGGGCTTTGGCCTGCTCATCGTCGCGCCCGACGTTCTGGGCACCATCAACGCGACTCTCACGACCATCGAGTCCGCCCGCCTGCGGAGCATCCCCGTGCTCGGAGTGATCCTCAACCGCTCGAGTCTGACCGACTGGGACAACGCCGCCGCCATCGCGACGCACGGCCAGGTCCCCATCCTCGGCACGTTTCCCGAGGCTTTCGACGCAGCTGATGAAGAGCTCGCTCGCCTGGCGGAAACCCACCTGGCCTTGGATGATATCTTGGCGGGGGCAGGCCGCCGAGAGCAGTCAGAAGAAGACGATTAGATGCTCCCCAGGGCTTCGATGAACCGATCGATATCCCTGCGCGACCGGCACTCGGTCACGGCGACCAAGAAGGTGTCGTCGCGATCGGGCTCGAACTGTCCCAGGTCCACCCCGGCGAGGAAGCCGTCGTTCGCGAGCTTGGCCAGCGCTTCGGCCGCCTTGCCCTTTTTGTAGCGAAGGGCGAACTCGTTGAACGTGGGCCCTTCGAAGACCAGCTCGAAGGCATCGAGATCGGCGACCGCTTTTTTGAGATACTCCGCCCGTGCCACGCAGAGCTTGGCGGTCTGCTCGAAGCCGGCCCGCCCCAGGAGGCTCAAGTTGACGGTCACCGCCAATGCGCACAGGCCGTGGTTGGTGCAAATGTTGGAGGTCGCCTTCTCGCGGCGGATGTGCTGCTCGCGGGTCGACAAGGTCAGCACGTAGCCCACCTTGCCGTCGGCGTCCGCGGTCTGGCCCACGAGGCGACCGGGCATCTGGCGCACGAGCTTGCGATCATCGCGGATGGCCAAGAGCCCCACCCCCGGTCCGCCAAACGATGGGGGCACGCCCAGAGATTGCCCCTCGCCCACACAGATATCGGCGCCGAGAAGCGCGGGAGGCGTGAGCAGCCCCAGCGCGTAAGCCTCCGTGGTCACGCTGATGGCCAAAGCGCCAGCGCTCTTGGCCTTTTCGGCAGCCTCGTCCAGGGCGTCCACCACGCCGTAGAAGTTGGGATAGCCGATGATCACGGCCGCCACGTCGTCGCCCAAACTCGCGTCGAGGGCCGCGATATCCGTGCGTCCGGTGCGCGCGTCGATCCCGATCATCTCGATGCGCGGCCGGTCGCCGTCGAGCCCGTGGAGATAGGTCCTCAGAACCTCCACGTACTCGGGATGCACCGCCGACGAAACCAAGAGGCGCTCTTTCTTCGTCACCCGCCGGGCCATGAGCGCGGCCTCGGCCATGGCCGTGGCGCCGTCGTACATCGACGCGTTCGCGATGCCGGCGCCGAAGATGCGGCAGATGAGCGTCTGGAACTCGAAGATCGCCTGAAGCGTTCCCTGGCTCACCTCGGGCTGATAAGGGGTGTAGGCTGTGTAGAACTCCGAGCGCAGCAGGATCTGGTCGACTGTCGGGGAGACATGGTGGCAGTAGGCTCCAGCCCCCAAAAACGAGGTGCGACCTCCAGCGGGGGCCGGCCCGGCCAGCTCAGCCAGGTGCTCCATCAGCTCCGGCTCGGACATCGGCTCGGGCAGATCGAGCCGACCTTTGAATCTGAGCGGCTCGGGAATCTGCTCGAACAGCTCGTCGACGCTCTCCACCCCGATCTTCTCGAGCATCACGCGAATATCACGCTGTGTGTGTGGGATGTACCGCACGGTGGGTCCTCCTTAGTCGGTCGAAGGCTTCGCGTTTTCTATTCCTCGAGACTCTCGAGATGCCGGCGGTAATCCGCGGCGTCGAAGAGGCCCTCGAGCTCGGAGGGCTCGGACATCTCGATCTTGAGCATCCACCCGCCTTCGTAAGGGGATTCGTTGACCTGCTCCGGCGCATCCTCGAGCTCGTCGTTGACGGCCGTGACTTTACCGGTGAGGGGGCTGTACATATCTGAGACGGCTTTGACCGACTCTACGGTGCCGATGGTCTCGCCGGCTGTGACCTCGGTGCCCACCTCGGGCATCTCGACCAGGGTGATGTCACCGAGCTGCTCCACGGCGAACTCGGTCACGCCGATGGTCGCGACGTCGCCTTCAACCTTGGCCCACTCGTGATCCTTGGTGTAACGCAGTCCATCTGGAATATTCATATCGCCTCTCCTTGGGTTCCCTCGAATTTACCTTATTGGTGACCTGTCACCGCTTGTAAAACGGCGTCTTGACGACCTGGGCGCGGGCGATCTTGCCGCGGATCACCACCTGAAAGGTCGCCCCGGGTTTGTACTTCTTTCTGGGCAGATACGCGAGCCCGATGTTCTTGCCGAGCGTGGGCGAAGGCGCCCCCGAGGCCACGGTGCCGAGCGGCCCTGCGTCGGGTCCTTCGCCATCGGCGACGATGGGGTAGCCGTGGCGGGCGATGCCCCGTTCGATCATCTCGAAGCCCACGAGGCGTCTTTGGACGCCCTCCTTTTTCTGCGCGACGAGCGCGTCGCGGCCGAGGAAATCCCCCGCGTCCAGCTTGACGGTCCAGCCGAGCGCGGCCTCCAAGGGCGTCGTTGTCTCGTCGATGTCGTTCCCGTACAGGCACAGCTTGGCTTCGAGCCGAAGGGTGTCCCGGGCTCCGAGCCCGATGGGGCTGAGCCCCTTTTTCTCTCCAACCTTCATGAGCTGCTGGAAGATGTGCTCTAGATCTTCGTTGGCGCAGTAGATCTCGTAACCGTCCTCGCCGGTGTAGCCGGTCCGCGACACGAGCGCCGGCCGTCCGGCCACCTCGCCGTCTTGGAAACGGAAGAAGCCGAGGTCGCGATATCTTTCGCCGACCACCTCGGCCAGTATTTCCACCGCCGCCGGCCCCTGAAGGGCCAGCTGCCCCGTCTCGTAGCTCTTGTCGGTGACCTCGACATCGCCTCGGACGTTCTTTTTCACGTGGTCCCAGTCCTTGTCGTGGTTGGCGGCGTTGACCACGAGGAGCACCTTCTCCTTCGAGAACCGGTAAACCAGGAGATCGTCCACGATGCCGCCTGAGGCCAGGCACATGGGCGTGTAGGCCACCTGACCGTCATCGAGCCCCTTGATGTCGTTCGTGACCAAGTAATGAGCGTACTCGAGCGCGTCGGGGCCCTCGAGCCAGAACTCACACATGTGGGTGACATCGAACAGCCCCGCGCGGGTGCGAACGGCCTCGTGCTCGGCCTTGATCCCCGCGAACTGCACCGGCATCTCGTATCCCGCGAACGGGACCATCTTGCCGCCTCGTGCCTTCAGCTCGTCGTACAGTGGCGTACGGCGCAGTTTATCGTTCATCGAACTACCTCCTCGCCGACCCTCCTTCGCGGGTCACGCGTAGATTAGTCCCCAAGACCCGACAAACGCAAGATGGATCTTTTAGATTCGAGGACCATGCGCTGTTGGAGGTCGTAAAGTCAGGGGGTGTCCAGGGCGATGTCGCCGCCCCGACCACCAAATCGCCTCCGCAGCTCGATGACCGAATCGATAGATCCCAGGACGACGAGGGTGGAATCGGCGGTCAGCTCCGTGCCTGGGCCCGGATTGAACGTGTACCTGCCCTCTTTGTCCCTCAGGGCGATCACAAGCACGTCGGCGACCTTGCGGATGTTCGCATCGGCGATCAGCTTGCCCACATAGGGCGATCCCGCCGGGAGCAAGACCTGCTCGATGCGGACATTCTGCTCGGTATCTCTGAGCATCATGTCCAGGAACTCAACCACCTGGGGCCTTATCATCTCAGAAGCGATCCGCATGCCGCCGATGAGGTTCGGCGAGACCACCTGGTCCGCCCCCGCGCGGATCATCTTGGCCGAGGAGTCCTTCTCCGTCGCCCGCGCGATGATCCGCAAGGCGGGGTTCATCTGCCGGGCCGACAAGATTATGAAGAGGTTGTCCTTGTCGCTCGGCAGCGCCGCGATGAGCCCCTTGGCCTTGTCGACGCCCGCGATGTGCAAGATGCGGTCCTCGGTGGCGTCTCCGTGGATGAAAAGAGCGTCCTGCCCTCCTGTCAGCTCGCGGATCTCCTCCATTCGCTCCTCGCGCAGCTCCACCATCACGAACGCCCTGCGACTCGAGACGAGCTCCCGGACCACATGACTGCCCGTGGTGCCCACCCCGCAGACGATGACGTGATCGCGCAGGTTGTCGATTTTTTTTTGCATGCGTTTTCTCCGTCGCACCTGCCCCATGTCCAGCTCGACCCACAGCGCCACCACCGTCGAGCCGAAGTAGATGAGCGACCCCATTCCGAAGAGGATGAGCAGCGACGCGAAGACCCGCATCGGCGTGTCCATGGGGATGACCTCACCGTAACCGACCGTGGATAGGGTGATGATGGTCATGTAGAGGCAGTCCCAAAGCGAGGCGTTGCCCGCTTCGAGAGCCCAAAAACCGAAAGTGCCGACCGTTATGGTGATGACCACGATGACGGAGGCCTTGGTCAGTCGCTGCGTTACATGTCCATCCATGAAGAGAAAAGTGTGCTCGATTGGACTTTAATTGACAATGGGTTGACAAACCAAAATTCTCGGGTAAAAAGCTTGGCTCATTCGTTGGTCACGCTGACGCGAACCGGCGAATGGAGAATGGGCCATTAGCTCAGTTGGTAGAGCAACGGACTTTTAATCCGTGGGTCGAAGGTTCGACTCCTTCATGGCTCACTCGGGCGCAAAGATGAACGAGTCCGGCTTGTCTTGCGCAGATAGAAGGCCCCATCGTCTAGCGGTCTAGGACACCGGCCTTTCACGCCGGCGACACGGGTTCGAGTCCCGTTGGGGTCACAAAAAGCCCGCCTCACATGAGGCGGGCTTTTTTTTCTCATCCTCAATAAAAAAAGAGGCTACTTTTCTTTTTTCTCGCGCAGATGCTTGGGGCGATGGTCGAGGCGATGGACGGGCAAGACCACCGAAGAGGCGATGTTGGACAGGTGGGCCTGGACGCGCTTTAGCGTGCGCAAAAAAAGCGTGGTGCAAACGGCCTCTCGGGTGGAGACGTCCGAAGAGACCAGCTCGTCGATCATGGTGTCGAACCGCTTGTTCCACCGGACCTCGTCCTGAATGATCTCCGCGGCGAGGGTGTCGTCCTCGGTGTCGAAGGCCTTGATGGTGGCCTCGAAGGTCTCGGTCACGTAGAGAATGAACTCGCTGAGCTTGCTCGCGAACGCAAGCTCCGACAGGGGGCGCCCCCAGTGAACGGCCGACTCGTAGAGGTTCTTGCAGTGGTCTCCAAGCCGCTCGGCGTCCTTGACGATGCTCATCAAAACCAGGGAAGCCACCACCTCCTGACCTGGGTTGAGGGACAAGTGGGTGACGATCTGCTTGCGCAGCTTTCTCTCGAGCTTGTTGATTTTGATGTCACCCCGGTAGATCGACTCCTCGATGCTCTTAAGATCGCTGCCATCCCGCATGGCGTCCACCACGCGCGTGAAAAGATCGCGGTCCATCCGGAGCATCTCGTCAAACACTTTGTATTCATCGGTAAGGGGCGCGTCGCCCTTCCACAGAAAACTGAATTTTTCGAACATTGCTACCTCTTCTTTGGGGCTGTGTCGGATCGAGCCTCAGGTAAAAAGGACCGCGAGTCCCGGTACCAAAAAGTACACGACGAGGATAAACGCCGGCGCAAACATCCTGTTCCTGACAACCGCGAGGGACAAGATTTCGGCAAAATACATCGGTATACGCCGCATCTGGGGGATCGGATAAAAGAGCAAAATCCCGCTCAGGTTGAACATCATATGAGCTAAAGCGATGGTCAGCGCCTCGGGCTGCCCCGTGGCGAGCGAGGCCAAAAGCGCCGTCACCGTGGTCCCCACGTTGGCCCCCAGGGCGACCGGAAAGACCTGCCGAAGCGACATGACCCCGGCCGCCGCCATGGGAATCATCAAGGAGGTCGTCACCGAGCTCGACTGTACGATGACGGTGAAGAAGAGCCCTATCAATATTGCCAAGACACCGCTGCGCCCCACTGACCGCTCAAAGAATCGCTCGAGCTTGGACAAGACGAGGGCCTTGAGGAGCTTGGACAGGAAAATGAGGCTGACGATCAACAAGACTGCCCCGACCCCAACGACGAGGGCGCCGGTGAGCATCTTGGACAGCTCCAGCGCCTCGACGCCGCTCACGATAGCCCCGCAAATGGGCTTGGTGACCATCTTCAGCGGGCTCTTGAACTCCAGCCCGGAGGTGCTGGTGAGGGCGCCGGCCAGGGCGTGGGAGCTCTTCGACAAGAAACCGGTCATCAGCTCGACGGGCAACAAAACCACCACCGTCAAGAGGTTGAACAGGTCGTGCACCGTCCCGGCGGCGAAGGCCCGCTTGAACTCGTGCTTGCGGGTCACGTGACCCAAGGAGACCAAAGTGGAGGTCACGGCGGTGCCCATGTTGCTGCCCATGACCACGGGGATGGCGTTGTCGACGGTGATCGTGCCGGCGGCCACGAAGGCCACCACCATCGACGTGGTCGTGCTCGAGCTCTGTATGAGCGCCGTGGCGAGGACGCCGACAAAGAGCCCCACGAAAGGATTGGAGGTGGTCTCGATGAGGGCTTGGGCGAAGTCCTTTCCGAAGACCTTGAAGCCCGCTCCCATCAGGCCGATGCTGAGCAAAAAGGCGTACAGCACCCCGAGGATGAGGGCCGCTCTAAACAGCGTCAGGGTCAAAGGCGTCTTGACCTCGCCTCGCAGCGCTGCCTCTGGGACGCTCGAAACGGATGCTTGGCTTTCCATCTTCAAAATTTCCTGATTCCCGGTTGAGCTCATGATGTCACGCGTCCTCCGCTTCAGTTTCGACGCGTTCGAATTACCAAAATCTGAAGAAGAAACTGTGACGTTTGTGTGACATTCGCAACTCGGAGGCCTGGCTTCGTCACAGCCCCCTCAAAAATTCGGGGCGCAGCCTCCCCTCGCCGCGCAAAGCTTCGTCGATCTGGCCCAAGAGCGCATCTTTGTCTCGAGATAACTCTCCGGCCAGGGCGAGATAGTTCGAGGCGTGGTTCGAGCGAAAGGTGATCCCATCGGCGTGCATGGCCGCTATCATCTCGCGGCACTCGGCGAGGATCTCCGCGGGCTCGAGCATGCGCCAGGCCGGGTCGCCGAAGGCCTGCGCAAAAGACGGAGACCTGGGCGCCAGCATCAGCGTGAGGGCCGAGGCGTACCTAGGAGATATGGCGTCGAGCAGCGCCGCTGTGTTGCGCGCGTGTTTTTTGGAGAGCCGCGGCCCCCCGAGCCCCAGGATCACCGTGATCGAGAGATCTATGCCGGCCTCTTGAGGCTTGCGACACAGCTCGATCATCTCCTGCGCGGTCACACCTTTGTCGATGCGGCAGAGCACCTCGTCGTCGCCAGATTCGGCTCCGATGTAGAGCATCTGAAGACCGGCCTGTTTCAGCCGGGAAAGCTCCAGGGTGGTCTTGTTGCGAAAGTTTTTGGGCCCGGCATATGCGGTGACGCGCTCGAGGTCCGGCAGCTCGGCGCGCAGCTTGTTCAAGATGCGCTCGAGCTTGGAGACCGAGAGCACCAGCGCATCGCCGTCCGCCAAAAAGACCCTCCGGACATGGGGGAGGTTCGCCCCGGCCCATTCGATCTCCGCGAACAGCTCGCTCTGCTTTTTCACGCGGAACCGCTTGCTCCTATAGTTCACACAAAACGCGCAGCGGTTGTGGGAGCAGCCTATGGTCGCCTGCAAAATGAGGGAGCGCGCCTCGGAAGGCGGCCGGTACAGAGGCTCGTCGTAGTGAATCATGGGACCTTCCTAGGTCGAGGGGGCACGATTTTTGAACTCCTTGATGGCCGCTTCGAACGCGGGCAGAGCGCCTTCGATGAGGTCGTCGTTGACGCAGTAGGAGATGCGGAAGTACCCGGGCATCCCGAAGCCCGTGCCCGGGACCACGAGGACCCGGTGCTCCTTGAGCTTTTCGATAAAGGCGATGTCGTCGCCTCCGGGCGCCTTGGGGAAGATGTAAAAGGCCCCCGCGGGGTAAGGCAGGGAGTAGCCCATGCGGGTCAGCTCGCCGTACAGCCTGTCGCGCTTGCGCCGATACCAGTCCAAGTCGATGGTCTCGTTTTGCACCGTGGCCACCACCCTCTGCATCAGCGCCGGGGCGTTGACGTAGCCCAGGGTCCTGTTGCAGAAAGCCGCCGCCTCGAAGACCCGCGCGGGATCGGCGCACCGGGGGGAGATCGCCAAGAAGCCGATCCGCTCGCCGGGGATCCCCAGGTCCTTCGAGTGGCTCGTGCCCATCAGGGTGTTTTCGTAAGCCTCGAACGCGCTGGTGCACTTGTCCATGTCATAGACGAGCTTGCGGTAGGGCGCGTCGTCGATGAGGAAGATGGGGCGCTCGCGCCCCTTGGAGTGCCGTCGCAGAATATCGCCGAGCTTGTCCAGCGTCTTCTGAGCGTAGACGACCCCCGTCGGGTTGTTGGGGTTGTTGATGAGGACCACCTGTGTCTTGTCGGTGATCTTCTCCTCTATGGCCTCGGGTGACAGGTCGAAACTCGACTTGGCGTTGGCCAACACGAAGTTGCCCGCGTGGTTTTCGACGTAGAAGCGGTACTCGACGAAGTAGGGCGCCACCGCGATCACCTCGTCGCCGGGATCGATGAGGGTCTTGAGCGCCGTGTTGATGGCGCCGCCCGCACCGACGGTCATGACGATGTTGTCCTGCGTGAAGGTGACGTCGTGGTCGGCGCTGAGCGACTCGGCGACCGCTCGGCGGGTCTCGGGGTAGCCCACATTGGCCATGTACTTGTGCCGGCCGTGGGTCGTCTCGGCCGCCATGGTCGCGAGCGCCTCGGCGAACTTGGCGGGCGGCTCCAGGTCGGGGTTTCCGATGGAGAAATCGTAGACCGGCCCTCCACCTTCGCGCTTCATCTGTTGTCCCTCTTCGAACAGCTTGCGGATCCAGGAAGCTTTACTCAGATAGCGTGCGACTTGTTTCGATATGGGCATGTGTCGTCCTTTCGCGAGAGGGATCTCACAGTACAGCCGATGCAGCCGTCGGATCCACCGTAACTTCTTTTGCAAGCGCCGTCTTTAGGGAAGTGGGCAGGCGCATCAGGCCCTCGCCCAGGCGCACCGCCGCGTGCTGGGTGTACCCCTGCACCAGCACCCTCTCGCCGCGGCAGATGGAGTAGTCGAAGCGCACCTGGGCTCGCCCGACCTCTCCAACCCAAGCCGCGATCTCGATGATATCGTCGTAGAGGGCCGGCTGAAAATAACTCAGATGGGCCTCCACCACCGGCAGCTGCACTCCCTGCTCCTCCATGGCCAGGTAAGTGACACCCCGGACCCGCATGAAATCGCCTCGGGCCGCCTCGAACCAGCGCATGTAGGTGGCGTGGTAAACCACGCCCATGCGATCGGTGTCCGCATACAGAACCCGCGCTCGGGTCAACGAGTGATTTCGGGCAACGGCTCTCGGTGTTCTTCTTTTCATATCAAAGCCCGAATATCAAAAGGCTCGGCTTCGGGCAACTCGTTAAAGTTTCTTGGCGAGCCTTCGTCAAAATGTCTTGCATGTCGGTCAGAGGCGAAAAATAACCGGCATCCGTGTATGTTGCCCAAAAGAGGCCAAGCGGGATAACGTGCAGGACTCAAAAAGATGAAAAATGCCGAGACCAAAGCCTGTCGCAAGTGCCGATCACCCAACCCGGCGAGCAACCAGTACTGTCGCAAGTGCGGGGCACCGCTGCGGGTCACGACCACGATGATCTCGGCCCAGAGGCGCCCGGTGATGCCGCGGGTTGCCGGGTTCCGGTGGAGCCTCGTGCCGCTGACCGCCGCCGCGATGATGGGATTGTCCGCTGTCTTGTCGGCCGGCGCCTTGGCCCTTTTGTGGGTTCTGGGCGCGGCCGTGCCCGGGTTCGGAAGCGGCTCGAGCCTGGCCGACTACACCGGCCGCTTCTGGGGGGTGTCCCTGACCCTGGCCGCCGTCCACATCGCCGCCGTCGGGATCGCCTCGGGGACGCTGTCTTGGATATCCAGGCAGCCCCGGGCGCCCGAGTCGGTGCTCGCGGCGATCCTGGTCCAGGTGCTCGCGACTGTGTTAGCATCTGCGGTCGCCACCGACGCCGTGTGGATAGGTGGCGCGCTGACGATCCCCGTCGTGCTGGCTGCCTATGCTGGCGGCCGGCTCGCCGGCGCGTCCTTCGGAGATTTCGACGAATGACTCAGGCACCGCAAAACCCGCGACGCCGCCGAAGGCCAAAGATGCACAGACGCCGGTCGTCCGTTTGCGCTCTCGCCCTGCTCGCCCTCCAGGTGCCAGCCTTTGCCCTGGCGCAAGAGCCCGTCCAGTTAGCTGACGTCGATTTCGAAAGCGAAACAGAAAATGACGGCGCCGAAGATGACCTCCCTCAAGTCCGCTGGGTGAGCAGCCCACTCGAGGGGGCACAAGAGATTCCACCCGAGGCCGAACAAAGCGCTGTGCCCCGATACGACCTCGAACGCATCGTGGTGATCGGAAACCGAAAAACCCAGCGCCACGTCATCCTTCGGTACATCGAGGTGAGCCCCGGCGAGACCTTTCAAGCCAGCGATCCCCGCCTCGAGACCGCCCGCTATCGGCTCCTCGCCTCGGGGCTTTTTCACGACGTGGATCTATCGCTGGCCCGAGGCTCTAAAAGGGGAAAGGCCATCCTCACGGTGCGGGTCGACGAACGCAACACCATCTTGGTGCGTCAGATCGTCGCGGGCTTCTCCGAGCTGACCCCCTACGGCAGCCTCGACATCGGAGATCACTCGTTCTTCGGCACAAAGGTCGACGTCTCCACGGCCGCTGTGTTTTCAAAGAAGCAGTACGGATACCGGCTTCGCCTCTCGGACAACCACTTTTTGCGCAGCGACTTCGGCCTCCACATCGAAGGCCTCTACTCCCATGCGCGAGATTTTTTCGGCCACGAGTCGGTGTGCGTCGAGACCTGCCCGGCCCCTGAGTCTCCGGCCGGCTACGACAACTTCGCCGTGATGCGCTACGACCGCGCCGGCCTGCGCTTGGGCTCGAGCTACGCCCTGCCCGCCGGGGCTTTTCTGCATCTGACCCACCGAATAGAGGAAGTCTCCGCCCACATGCCGCCCGCGGCGTCCCACGTCTCTTTCGGTGAGACCCGGCCGATCGTCTTCGGTCACTTGCAACCGGGCCACTCCATCGTGTCGAGCCTCACCCTGGGGATCGTGCGGGACACTCGGGACAACATCTGGCTGCCCTCCACCGGAAACCGCACCGCTCTCGACGTGGAGGTGGCCACCGAGCTCATCGGGTCGAACTACGAGTTCTCGAAGTTCACCTTGTCCCACGACGAGCACTTCCCCCTGGGACGCAAACACTCGCTCAAGCTGGGGCTCTTCGCGGGCCTCATCATGGGGGACGCCCCGTTTTTCGACCAGTTCTTCGTGGGGGACTTCTCGGCGTTCGTCCCGTCGAGAGTCCTCGACCTCAACTTCTCGCACCTGCAGCCGAACCTGCTCAAGACCGCGGTCCAGGAGATGCGCTACGAGGACCTCTCCGCGAGCATCTCGTTGGAGTATTCTATCCCGCTGTATCGCGGCCACGGGTTTTTCTACGGCATCAACGCCTACTTCGGTCTCGGCGCGTTCATGCTCGCCTCCCGGGACCACCTGCGCACCGAGACCGACCGCTACAAGGGTTTTCGCGCCGTGCCGATGGATCTCACGGTCGACCTGGGCGTCCGCGTCGATACCCGCATCGGCCCCATCGTCTTTAACCTGGCCAACCTCTTCCGGCTGATCCCCGCCGTCGGAGACCGGACCGCGCAGGAGTGATGAGCACATGACGAGATACGCCATCGCCTCCGTGCTCCTCGCGGCCCTGTGTCTGGGCGCACCATCCCTGCAGGCGGACACGCCGCCCACCCGGAAGATCGAGCTGACGCGCATGGACGAGCGGCTCTTTGCCACCCTGGACTTCAGGGATATCATCGACGGGCCCTTGCAGAAAAAGCTCACCTCGGGGCTCCCCACGCGCATCGTCGTCCAGGTCAACTTGGAGGGCCACAACAAGAACAAGCCCTTGTCTTACTGGGTGCGCAGCGTCTCCATCGTCTACGATCTTTGGGAGGAGGTCTTCGTGGTGACCGTGGAGGACGACCAGGGTCAAAGGCGCGCGCAGGTCAAAACCTCAGGCGAGGCCGTGACGCTCGCCTGCCGCGTGGAGCGATCCGCCGTGGCGCAAATCGGTGAACTCCCCGGCGGCGTTTATCGCCTGCGGGTCTCCGTCGAGGTGAACCCGGTCTCCAAGGAGATGGTCGAGAACATCAGACGCTGGTTGGCTCGCCCCTCCGGCGGCGGCGAGGTCTCCCACGGGAGCTTCTTTGGTTCGTTCGTGGGTATTTTCGTGGATAGGCGGATAGGTCAGGCCGATCGCTCCTCGACCTTCGTTTCCCAGTGGTTTCGCGTGGGCGGACAATGACAAAGAGGCTTGACGTCAAGATCATCCTGGCCGTGATTTTCGCGGTCCTGATTCCCTTGGGCTTTTCCGTCTACCTGGTCGATAAGGCGGTCAAAACCTCATTGGGCCTGGGAGTCAACGACGAGCTGCTCGAGCAGATCGAAAACGCGCTCGAGGCGCGCCGAAACCTCATCGCCCAGCTCAAAAAAAACGTCTCTTCGACTTTCGCGCGCATCAAAGACTCCCACGAGCTCAAAGAGGCGGCGCTCTTAGGCGATCGGCAGAACATCGAGAGCGCCTTGCGCTTTTTGCAAAAAGAAAATGAGTCCGTCATCGAGATCCGACTCACCCCGAGCCAAGGCGAGCCTTTGTCGCTGATATCGCCCAGCGACCGCAGCGTCCCCTTGAAAACCCTGGCCAAGAAGGCGCCTTTTGACGTACCGGGGTTCGAGAGTATCGAGGTGGTCCTGGGGGTGGAAGCCGAGGTCTTCAAGGAGTACGAGGCGGCCGGCGCGGCCGCCGCCACATACCGGGCCCTCGTCGAGGCGCCCCCGTCCTACCTCAACGACCGCTTCTTGTGGGTCTACCTGGCGATCCTCGGCGGGTCGGTGGCCCTGAGCATCGTGATGGGCGTCTTATGGGCCAGGCGGCTCGCCATGCGCATCCATCGCCTCAGCCGGGCCACCAAGTCGGTCGCCGAGGGGGACATGTCCATCCGAGTCGACCCCGGGGCTCGCGACGAGGTCGGTCGCCTCGTGGACTCCTTCAACGGCATGGTGGGCGAGCTGGCCGTCAACCGGGCGCGCATCGAGTACCTGCAAAAAATATCGGCCTGGCAGGAGATGGCCAGGCGGCTCGCCCACGAGATCAAGAACCCTTTGACGCCGATTCAGCTCGCGGCCCAGCAGCTCAAGACCAAGTACAGCGGCGACGACCCCGCGTTCGGCCGCCTCCTCCAGCAGTCGGCGGAGATCATCGAGGAGGAGGTGCAGACCCTTCGGCGGCTCACCTCGGACTTCTCTCAGTTCGCCAAGCTGCCGGCGGTGCGCCCCGAGCCGGTGGAGCTCGGTGAGTTTTTCGCAGAGTGCGAGGCGTCTTTGGCGCCGGTGGCGCAGCAGGACGGGGTGGAACTCGATTTTCGCGTCTCTAAAGGCGGCGCGGCGGCGCTTATCGACCGGATCATGATGAAGCGGGTCATCGACAACCTGGTGCGCAACGCCACCGAAGCGCTCCTCGAGTCGGAGACAAAAGAACCGCGCATCGCCGTTCGCGTGACCGAAAAGCTCGAAAAGGGAGTGCGCCACGCGGTGATCCGCGTCGAAGACAACGGGCCGGGCATCGACCCCCGCCACCGCCCTTCCATCTTCGATCCCTACTACACGACGAAAAACGAAGGCACCGGCTTGGGCCTGGCCATCAGCAAGAAGATCGTACTGGAGCACGCAGGCCGGATCTGGCTCGACGAGAGCCTGTACAAAGGCACGGCTTTCATCGTGGTGTTGCCCTCGGCGCCCGCGATGATTAACCGCACAAGGCAGCGAACATGAATCACCCGACAAAACCGAGACAGTCCTCCCAGACCGGCACGCGCGTCGGCCTCTTGCTGCTCGTCGCCCTGGCCGTCTGGCTCGGCTACGGCTACTTCGGCGGCGGCCTGCTACCGGCCGGCGAGACCGCGCCTTCGTGGAGCCTCCCGGTCGCGGGCCGAGACGGGAAGAACCTCGAGCTGGCCGACATGCGCGGCAAAGTGGTCGTGCTCGATTTTTGGTCCACCACGTGCGCCCCGTGTATCCGGCAGATAAAAGAGCTCGAAGCGATCCACAGATCCATGGCAGAGAGCGTCGCGGTGGTCGGGGTCGCGGTCGGAGGGGAGAGCCTCGAGGAGCTCGTGCGCTTCGACCAGAATCGAAACGTCTCCTACCCTCTGGCTTTGGGCAATGATTTCATGGCCACAGCCTACCAAGTGGAGACCCTGCCGACCCTCTACGTCATCGACCCCGCAGGACGCGTGTCCAAGGGACACCGCGGCTACTGGTCCCGAGAGAGCATCGCCGACGCGGTGAGACAGGCGCAGGGCGCCGATTGAACGAAATCACACCATAACGACGGTTCGAGGGGGGATGAATCGGAACATGACATTTTCTGGTTGCGAACCGTTCCTGTGACACTGTAACATGGAATATGTCGCGCCCGAACAGCGCGATGCTTAAAAACTGTCCGGGAGGTCCCACGATGACTGATGCCAAACGAGAGATACGAGCCGCCGTCGACGAGCTGGTCGCGCTGATTAAAAAGGAGACGGGGGTCTCCGACACGTTCATCGACGCCGCGCGTCCATCCATCGAGGCGATCTTCACCGACGTGGAGGCGCAGCGCCGACCCGAGTGCATTCAAACCCTCTTTGAGACCGCGGCGCTCCAGGCCGAGACCGAGAAATCCATCGCAAGCGCCCAGATGTGGGCCAGGCGCCTCGAGAGCGCTCAAAGTCGCCTCCTCGTCGAGCTGGGGCGCATGAGCCGCCGCGTCGAAGAAGCCCGCAACAGCGTCCTGTCGACCACCTTGGGGCTCATGGGCGGGCTCTCCGACGTGCCGCGCGCGCCGTACGAGAGCTGAATCCCCCATCACCCCTGCCAAAACTTTTTTGCGTCTTCGGGGCCCTTTTTCCGCCCCGTTTGCCCGGCCGTGAATGTATTTGCGATTCTTCGTGAGGACTTGACACTTGCTGCGGAGCTTGATTTACAAGGGCATGAGTCGGTCGCCTCGATTTGGAGGCTGCCAAACAATTGAAAATTCAAAGCGGTTTTTCACGCTGGACGAAAAGTCGCCAAAGCGAGGCCAGAGTCGATGCATGTTCTCCTGAAGGACGAGCCGGGTCGCAAGGTGTTTCTGCTGGGAAACGAAGCCATCGTGCGCGGCGCGCTCGAAGCCGGAGTCGAGGTGGCGACGGCGTATCCGGGCACGCCGTCATCAGAGATTCCAGACACCTTCTACGCCCTTTCAAAAGAATGCGATGTCTACTTCGAGTACTCCACCAACGAAAAGGTGGCTCTCGAGGTCGCTTCCGCCGCCGCGATCGCGGGGATGCGGAGCATCTGCAGCATGAAACACGTCGGTCTCAACGTCGCCGCCGACCCCCTCAACACGTTGTCGTATACCGGAGTCAAAGCCGGCATGGTCATCGTCACCGCCGATGACCCCTCGATGCACTCGAGCCAAAACGAGCAGGACAACCGCTTCTACGCGAAGCTGAGCCTCATCCCGATGCTCGAACCGTCGGACCCCGAAGAGGCCGGGCTGCTGACCCGCTTGGCCTTCGATCTCTCCGAGGAGATCGAGATGCCCATCCTGCTCAGGACCACCACCCGGGTGAACCACACCCGTGGGGTGTACCCATACCACGACCTGCGACCCCGCCGGTTCCAGGGTCACTTCGAGAAGAACCCCATGCGCTGGGTCCCGGTCCCCGGCGTGGCCCGCAAGCTCCGGCTGGTGCTGCTGGAGCGGCAGAAGACCGCCTACGCCGCCATGCAGCGGCTGGGTCTCGATCGCCTGGAAGGCAGCGGCGACCTCGGAATCATCACCTCCGGCGTATCGTATTCCTATGTCAAAGAGCTCCTCGACGAGTTCGGCGCCGCAAAAGACGTCCAAGTGCTCAAGGTCACCTCCATCCACCCCCTGCCCGAGAAGCAGATCACCGAGGTGCTCTCGTCCTGTCGGCGGGTGATGGTGGTCGAAGAGCTCGAGCCCTACCTGGAGACCGAGGTGCGGGCCATGGCCCAGCGGCTGGGTTCCAAAGCCGAGATCTCGGGCAAGGCGCCCGGCGAGATCCCTCGGCACTACGAGCTCAGCGCCGACACCCTGCGCCCCGCGTTCGCCAGGTTTCTCGAGAGGGACTTCGCCCCAAAGTCGCACCCAAAGGCGCCACAGCTGCCGCCGAGGCCGCCGATGCTCTGCGCCGGGTGCACCCACCG
>JAABTR010000476.1 GCA_011389755.1 Deltaproteobacteria bacterium
GCGGCTCGTCATCGGCGCCGCTTCGGTGGCGACGATCGCCGCGGGCGCCCACTTCTTCTTTCCATTCGCGGCAGCGGCCGTTCTCGGCGCGAGCGTGGGGGTTCTTTATGCAGCGGTGATCTTCATCGGCCGGCCGTGGTGGGTCTGGGCCCTGCACACGGCGGCGCTCGTCTCACTGGCTCTCTATGTGCGGCTCGAGGCCCCGGTCTCCATTTTTCGGCGTCTTCTTTGAAGACTCGGCCGGGAGCCTGCGCCTCGTGGCGACCCGATAGATGAGCAGGGGCAGGCGGGCGAGCATCATCCAAAAAAAACGAAAACTCAGCAGGGTAAAGGCCCAGTTGTCTCGCCTCATGTCGAAATGGCTGACCCGGCCCTCCGCGGGATAGTGCACGTCCACGTCGACATGGCCGATCCGGAGGCCCGCCCAGGAGGCTCGAATCAACACCTCCATCTCGAAGGGGAAGCCGCAGTGGCGGCAGCCGAGCCGCGAGGTGGCGCGGATCGGGTAGACGCGGAAACCGCACTGGGCGTCTCGGACCTTCTGCCAACCGTCGAGGGTGGTCCAGAAGTTGGAGATCGCTCGGCCCCGCCGGCTCGATGCCGGAGTCGTATCGGCCGGCATGCGCCGCACGCCGATCCAGATGGCGCTTGGGGCCCTGCGCGCAGCCGCCAGAAGCCGCGGGATCTGCTCGGGGAGGTGCTGTCCGTCCGCGTCGAGGACGACCGCGTGGGTAAAGCCCCGGTGCTTGGCCTCGGACAGGCCCGTTCGGATGGCCGAACCTTTTCCCATGTTGTGGGTGAGCCTGACCACCTGGGCCCCGGCGGCCTCGGCGCGCTCGTCGCTGCCGTCTGTGGAGCCGTCCGACACCACGAGCACCGACTCGGCCGGCATGATCTTGATGCTCCTCGTGACGACGTCCGCGATGCTCTCGGCGTTGTTGAAGACCGGTATGACGACGCATGGGGTCATGGTTTGGGCTTTCTCGACAAAAGAGGTTTTAATATCCGGTCGAGCGGGTTTTTGGGCTCGAACTCCTGAAACCGCCGTTTTCGGTAGAGGTACTCCACCGTGAACACGAAGCCGAGCAGCCCGTAGCTCACCGGTCCGACGAGGATCGTCCACAGGGCATCGCCGGCCCACAGGGCCGCAGAAAGGACCAACGCGGCGTTGGCGAGGAGCACACCGATCCAGATCACCGTGAGTTTGCGGCAGTAAAGGACCTGATCGCCTGGCAGGTCAGCTCGTTGCAGTCTGGCGAATCGTTCGATGATCGGTACCCCCCGCAGTGATAAGACGAACATGATGAGAATAGAGACTTGTATCGCGAACGGGGTCAGACGCAAAGCGGTTTTCGAGCCGGATATCGCCGCCGCGGCGATGATCGCGGCCACCGAGACGGCCTGCAAGAGCATGAGCTTCGAGGTGGAGCGGCTGGTCAAGATCGCCGCGATGAGGCGCCGACCGGTCAAAATTAGCAGCACGAGCGCCGTGGGGCGAACGCCCACGGTGAGCAGCCCACCTAAGACGATGACCGGGTAGAGCACGAGAACGGCCGCGTCGGCGGCCGGCCCTACCCAGCCGAACCGGCGGTCACTTTTTGCGGTTGGCTTCGACAAACTGGGCCAGGGCGTCCACGGAGGCGAAGGCGGCTTTGGCCGTATCCGAGTCGGAGATGTTGATGCCGTAGCTGGTCTCGAGGCTCACGGACAGCTCGAGGGCGTCGATGGAGTCGAGACCGAGCCCCTCGACGAACAGCGGCTGGTCGTCTTCGATCTCGTCGACTTCCACGTCTTCTAAGTTGGCCGCTTTGATGATCAGCTCTTTCAGCTCTCTTTTCAGCTCTTCCATGCGAGGTCGCTCCGGGAAATAGCACCCGAAAGGTCAAGTTTTTCGGGTGCTTTGTGAGATTGACATTTCATTTTTCACCAGTTACTAGCACCGTGGTACAAACGACGCAAGAAACTCAGACCTAAGCGAGGTTACGAGGGAAAGAGGCAAAAGTGAAGGCCCTTGTTACAGGTGCGAGCGGAGTGCTCGGAAGCGCCGTCGCCAAAAGGCTCGCGGGCGAAGGATACGAAGTCTGGCTCCACTACCGGACTGGAGAGGCCGAGGCTCGGGCGCTGGCTCAGGCCATCGAGGAGGACGGGGGGGGCAGCGCGCGGGTCGTGGGGTTCGACGTGACGGATGCCTCCCAGATCGAACAAACCCTGGTCCCCTTGCTCTCAGAGCACGGGCCCATCGACGTGCTCGTCAACAACGCGGCGGTGACCTCCCAGGGCTACATGGCCATGTTGCCCGAGAGTCGCTGGGACGAGGTGCTGTCGGTCAACCTGGGCGGCTTTTTTCTCGTCACCCGAGCGGTGCTCAAGGGGATGATGCGCACGCGCGCCGGACGGATCGTCAATATCGGGTCGCTGGCCGGCGCGCGCTCGGGCGTGGGTCAAGTCGCCTACGCCGCGTCCAAGGCCGGCCTCGAGGGCGCCACCCGCGCCCTGGCCATGGAGGTCGCCCGCTGGAACATCCTCGTCAACACCGTGGCGCCGGGGCCGCTGACCGCCGGGATGGCCGACGAGCTGGACGCGGCCGAGCTGCAAAAGCAGATCCCGCTGGGGCGCCTGGGGGATCCCGTCGAGGTGGCGGGGGTGGTGGCCTTTTTGTGCGGTGACGACGCCTCCTACATCACGGGACAGGTCATCTCGGTCAACGGCGGGATGGGGATGTGATGGATCCGCTGGCCCTGCTCGACCTCCACGCGGGGGATCCGCGCCCCTTGATCGTCGATGGAAAAAAAGCCCACAGCCGGGACGATATCCTCCGAAGAGCGGCCGGTGTGGCCCGGCGCCTGGAGGATCGGTGCCGGCAAAAGGGCAAGGCGATCATCGCGCTCGACAGCGGGCCGGAGTTCGTCGCGGCCCTGGCCGGCTGCTGGCTCGCCGGGTTCGAGCCCGTCTTGCTCGATCCGCTCGTCAAAAACGAGCTCGAGCGGGCCGTGGAGATGGCGGGCGCGGTGGCGGTCTTGTGGTCGGGCCGGCAAAGCTGCGAAGGCCCGGTCGCGCGCCTGGCCGTGGGAGACGAGCGCGCCGAGCCTCCCGGCGCGTCGCCGCGCATCTCTTCGGACGAGCCGGTGGTCTATCTCTTCACCTCGGGCAGCACCGGAGAGCCCACCTTGGTGCCCAAGACAAGGGCAAACCTCACGGTGGAGACCACCTTTTTGCGCGGGCTGCTCGGGGCGCCTTCCCGCGTGGTGACCTTGGTTCAGTGGTGCCACATCTACGGTTTTATTCACGGGCTGCTCCTGCCCGCGAGCCTTAAGGGGGTGTGTGACCTGTCGCCTGGCATATCGCCGCTTGCGGCCCTAAAGCGGGCTTTCTCCGGCGGGGCAGACCTGGTGGTCTCGGTGCCGGCCGTGCTGCACGCCATGGTGCGTCACATGGAAGCCGGCGGCTTTGGGGCGATCTCGAGCTCCTGCCGCTTCGTGACCGCGGGAGCCGCGCTCCCTGAAGAGACGCGGGTAAAGTTCGAGCAGCTCAGCGGCTGCCGGCTCGTTGATATCTACGGCTCGACCGAGGCAGGCGGCATCGCCTATCGCGAAGACAGCGGGCCGTGGCTGCTCGAGCCCCACGTGGAGGCGCGGATCTCTTCGGACGACATGATAGAGGTCCGCTCGGGCTCGGTCTCACTCCCGGGGCCTGAGGGTTTTTATCGGGTCGGAGACCGCGGTCGGCTCGCGGGGCGAAGCTTGGAGCTGCTCGGGCGCGCCGATGATGTCGTGAAGATCGGTGGGCGGCGCACCTCCCTCTCGGAGGTGGAGCGCAGCGTCATCGGGTGCCCCAAGGTGGCTGTCGCAGCGATCGTCGTTCGACAGATTCGCGGTCAGCCGCGCCTCGTGGCCTACGTGCAGCCCGAAAAAGGCGCGGCCTTGACTCCGGATGACGTCAAGTCTCACGTGAGGCAGACACTGGCCGACCACAAAGTCCCGCACGTCGTCCGTTTCGTCGACTACTTGCCCCTCTCGGCGGGTGGGAAGGTCGACAGGCGGTGGCTGCGCGAGCTCGAACAAAAGGATTGATCGGTGCGTATTCTCGTAATCAGCGGCTCCCGCGCAAAGCTGCCCGACCCGGTCTACCCCCTGGGAGCGGCCATCGTGGCCACGGCCCTGAGCGAGGAGGGGCACGAGATCGCGTGTTTCGATGCGCTGCGCCACGGGCGTCCAGAAGAAGCCCTCGCGCAGCTCCTCGAGAGCTTCGAGCCCGAGGTCTGCCTCTTGTCGATCCGCAACATCGACGACACCGCGTTTCCCAACGCGAAGAACTATTTCGACGATCACGAGCGGCTCGCCGGCGTCGTCAAGAGCTGGAGACGCGCCCCCCTCATCCTGGGAGGGGCGGGCTTTTCTTTGATGCCTCAGGTGTTTCTCGACCGGCTCGGGGCGGACTACGGCGTTGTCGGAGAGGGCGAGCAGGTCGTCGTGGATTTGGTGGACCGCTTGGGCCGCGGCGAGCGCCCGGCGCGGCTCAGCGAGGGCAACCGGCTGGTGGAGGGCTTCTTGAGGGCGGACAGGGAGCTGTTCGACGCCTCCTGGTACTACGAGCACGGCGGCGTCGCCAACATTCAGACCAAGCGCGGCTGCGCCCTGCGCTGTGTCTACTGCACCTATCCCATCTTGGAAGGGCATAAGAGCCGGGGCCCGCGCCCCGAGCAGATCGTCGACGAGATGAAGGAGATCGCGGCCGGTGGGATTCGGCATTTTTTCTTTGTCGACGCCGTGTTCAATCAGCCCGAAGAGCACGCGGCGCTCGTTTGCGAAGAGATCATCCGCAGCGGCCTGGATGTTTCTATCACGGGCTACTTCGCTCCCACGTGCAAAAACCCCGAGCTCCCAAAGCTCTTGCGGCGGGCGGGGTGCGACGCGGTGGAGTTCGGGACCGACGCTCTGTCGGATCCCATGCTCGAATCCCTCGACAAAGGGTTTACCGTTGCAGAGGTCTTGGAGTGCGCCGAGCTCTATCGCCGCGCCGGCCTTGAGCAGTGCCACAACCTCATCTTCGGCGGACCGGGCGAGACGGTCGCGACCATCGACGAGTCGCTGCGACGCATGGACGCCCTCGCGCCCAAGGCGGTGATCGTGACGCTGGGCCTGCGGGTCTACCCGGGCACCCAGCTCGCCCGCCTCGCTTCGGCCGACATAGGCGACGGCAATCAGCTCGAGCCGATCTTCTACGTGGAGCCAGGCGTCTGTGGCTATCTGCTCGAAAACGCCGGCGCCTTTGTGGATCAGAGGCCGGGCTGGATCTGTCCGGGGCTCGGTAAGCGATACAATTCGCGGTACTTGTCTCGTCTGCGCGAGCGCAGAAAGCACAAGGGCGTATTGTGGACTCTGTTCTAGTTGAGATCGTGCGGAGGTTAATTCGATGAGCGATTGGCGTGCAAAATACCAGGAAAAAAAGGTCGAGCCCGCGGACGTGCTGGCCAAGATAGATCCCGGCATGAACATCTTTATCGGGACCGGCGTGGCAGAGCCTCGAACCCTCGTCAAGAGCCTGATGCACTCCAACGCCCCGAACCTCCAGGACCTGGCTCTGTTGCAGATAGTGAGCTTCGGGGACGCTCTGAGCGAGAGGGAGCTGCACCAGGCGACCTTCCGGCTCAAGACCTTTTACTCGGGCTGGATGGTCAGCGATCTCATCACCAAGGGGCGCGTCGACCTCATCCCCAGCCGTTTTTCGACCATCCCGTCTCACTTCAAGCAAAGACGCATCCCCCTCGACGTCGCGTTCGTGCAGGTGACGCCGCCGGACGAGAACGGTTACTGCAGCCTCGGCGCCGCGGCGGATGTGTCGAAGTCGGCCATGCGGGCCGCGAAGATGGTCGCGGGCGAAGTCAACGCCCAGGCGCCTTTTACCTTCGGAGACACGCTGGTGCACATCAGCGAAATCGACTTTTTTGTCGATTCTACCGAGCCGCTGTTTTACTTCGACAGGTGGCACGTCGATGAGGTGTTCGACAAGCTGGCGGCCAACGTGGCCACCATGGTGAGGTCGGGAGACTGCCTGGCGTTCTCCATCGGCCCTGTTTTCGAGGCGCTCGCCAAGCACCTGACCTCCAAGCGGGACCTGAGCATTCACTCTCCGTTCTTCACGGATGCGCTCATGGACATGGTGTGCAGCGGCGCCGTTACCAATCGGTTCAAGGAGACCTTCAGGGGAAAATCGGTGGCGACGTATGTCCTGGGCTCGCGGCAGCTCATGGAGTGGATCGACCGCAACCCGCTGGTGGAGATGCAGGCCATCGACAAGGTGTGCAGCCCCCTCGAGATCGGACGAATCAGTCGCTTCGTGACGATCCTTCCGGCCAGCAAGGTGGACCTGACGGGCCGGCTGGCGCTCCACTTCGGCAAGGGCAACGTCGCCGCTGGGCCCAGCGAGGCGGTGGATTTCGTAAACGGCGCGGAGCTCTCGAATGGCGGCAGGACGATTGCGGCGCTGCCCAGCCGGAACAGGCAAGGCCAGTCCAACGTGCGGCTGTCGGTCGAGGGGCTCCCCAACCAGTTCAGCTTCAACGCGTCGGTGGACGCGGTCGCCACGGAGTACGGCGTCGCGCACATGATGGGGCGCACCATCCGCGAGAGGGCCCAGTCGCTCATCGACATCGCCCACCCCGACGACCGAAAGGCGCTCGTCGAAGAGGGGAAGGCGGCTCGCATCCTCTACCCGGACCAAATTTTTCTGGACGTCTCGGCGTCATGTTACCCGTCGGAGATCCACACGCGCCACACCTTCGGCAACGGGGTCGATGTCCTCTTTCGGGCTATCAGGCCGTCTGATGAGGACGCCATGCGCCGGCTCTTCTACAGCGTCTCGGACGAGGCGATCTACTACCGTTACTTCAGCCCCATCAACACCATGCCCCACACTCAGATGCAAAAGTACGTCAACGTGGACTACAACCAGACCATGGCCATCGTGGGGATTCACAACGACGAGATCATCGCTGAGGCGCGCTACGCGCGGATCGCCACCCAGCCCA
>JAABTR010000477.1 GCA_011389755.1 Deltaproteobacteria bacterium
CACGACGCCGTCGACGCCGTGGTCATCGGCGAGGGCGAGCCGGTTATCGAACGCGTAGTCGAGGCGATGTTCGATGAGAATTACGACCTGGCGATCCCCAACGTCGTGTACCGCAAAGGGGGCCGAATCCTCATGTCGCAGCGCGCCGAGTTGCCCGCGGATTTGAGCTGCCTCCCGCCCATCGACCCCGCCGGGGCCGAAATCCCCCGAACCCCGGGGACAGGGCGCGCCGTGGTCTTCCAGACCTACCGCGGGTGCCCGTACACCTGCGCCTACTGCAGCTTTCACGGCGGCGCCTGCGGCCTGCGGCGGTTTCCATTCGAGAGGGTGAAATCCGAGCTCGCCCGGCTACTCGAGGCCAAGGTGGAGCTCATCAACTTCGCCGACGCCGTCTTCGATGTGAGCCGCCGCCACGCCAAGTCGGTCTTGGAGCTGTGCCTTGAGCACAACCAAGGCTCCTCTTTGCTGGCCTATGTGGCCTTCCAGAGCATGGACGAAGAGCTGGCCGACCTCTTCGAGCGGACCCGCATCCAGCTGGGGATCGGGCTGCAGTCGACTCACGAGGACGTGCTCGCGGCGGTGGAGAGGCGCTTTTCGGTACCCCGGTTCTTCGACGCGATCCACAAGCTCAAAGGACGTAAGGTCAACTACTACGTGGATCTGATGTTCGGTCTCCCCGCAGACGACCTGGCAAAGTTCCGGGTCACCTTCGATGAGGTGATGGCCCTGCGCCCCCCGTTCGTCATGCCGTTTCCCCTGACCATCATCCCCCGCAGTCGCCTCCACTCCCAGACCGAGGAATACGGCGTGGTGCGCTACGACGACGAGACGATTCAGCAAGAGGTCCAACCCACAAGCGGAATGGTCTACGCCGACATCGGCCTGGCAAGAGGCTTCGACCTCGCGGACCTGCGCCGCTTCGACGATATGGCCACGGCGGTTTTTTTCTCGTTCCAGCGATATCCCTGGTCGCTCCACGTGGTCTCCGACTACGCGCGCGCCACCGCACAAAGAGGCCACGGGCTTGACGCCTTCGGCGCCTTCGAGCTGATGGGCAGGCGCATCCGGGAGCGGCTTCATGGCCGGCCCATCGATGTGGCGAGCCCGCCCATGGTGGAAGGGACGGTGCGAGAGGCCTTCGCCGCGACGCTTCTTTTAATGGGGAGCACAGCCGTCGAGATCGAGGCGCTCGAGGCGCTGCTCAAAATCGAAGCTGCGGTGTGCAACCTCATGGCCAGACCCGATCGGCGAGCAAGCCACCAGCGGGCGCTTTGCGCAAAGCGGCGCCGCGTGCCCATGAGCCGCGCCTTGGCCCAGCCAGGCGGCGTCACCGTCTCGGCCGCTGCGCCGGGGCACGTAATAAAAGCCCGCTTCGCGTGTGAGGATCTCTTGAGGCTCGATGAGCTGCGCGAGCGCATAACGCCCAAGGAAGGCGCCGTCCTCGTCACCGCGCCATACAGCGACTGGGCACCGACCGTCCGAGACCTCACAAAAATCGAGGCACACCTGTGCGAAGAGGTCTCCCACGAGCGCGAGCTGCGATTGCCGGCGCTCTTGAGGCGCCTCGAGAGGCGGTGGGAGAGCGAGGACTGGCGCGCGAGCTTGAAACAGCTGGTGGACGCGGGGATTTTGACGGTTCAAGAGGCTGCAGGTTCAAGGACCAAAGGGTGGACTTAAGGGACCAAAGGGACCTAAAGGACCAAAGGGACTTAAGGGACCTAAGGGACTTTGTCCCTTGTCCCTCGTCTCTTGTGTCCCTTGGGTCTCTTTGGTCCCTTTGGTCCTCGGCCAGCTGATCGAGCCGAAGCTGCCCGAAGGGACCAAATCGGGACAACGCCTCAGATATCCATGATATCTTTTTCCTTAGCCGCCAAGATGGTGTCCACATCTTCGACGCCCTTGTCTGTGATCTCCTGAACCCTCTTGAGCCCACGCTCCACGTCGTCCTTGGGGGCGTCGCCGTCCTTCTCCATCTGCTTGAGCAGGTCGTTGGAGTCCCGGCGGGCGTTGCGGATGGCCACCTTGGTCTCCTCCCCCTGTTTTTTTACGACTTTGACGAGGTCCCTGCGTCGCTCCTCGGTCAGCGCCGGCACCGGGATGCGGATGATCTCCCCGTCGCTGGACGGGTTGAGACCGAGATCGGCGGCCTGGATCGCTTTCTCGATCTGCCCGACAACCGTCCTGTCGAAGGGTTTGACCATGATGAGCCGCGGTTCGGGAGTCGTGATGGAAGCCATCTGGTTGAGCGGCGTCTTGGCTCCGTAGTAATCCACCCGCACAGAATCGAGAAGAGCGGCGTTGGCTCGGCCCGTGCGTAGACGTCCCAATGAGGTGCGCAGAGCTTCGTGCGCCTTTTTGACTGAGTCGCTCATGCTTTCAAAGACTTCCTCGATCATGATCATCTACTCCTTCAGATAAAAAATCTTTTTTTTGTCCGTCCGTGGATTTTACTCATCGACGACTCGAATGTCGACAAAAGCTTGCGAGCGAGCCATTGTGTTCTCGTCACAGTGGGCGCCGACTCAAGCGGCGCTAAAAAATGAGGAGGGTTAGCACATGTCCCGTTCGTCCGTCGCCACTTTCGCGTGCATCGCTTTTCTGGTCGCTGCCTGCGGAAAATACAAAGACCAAATCGCAAACCAAAAAGACGAGATCTCCAAGCTGCGCATCGACAGGGCCGAGCTCGAGCAGAGCAAATCCGACCTCGAAGCCGAGATCGAAAAACTCAAGTCCGACGCAGGCGCGCTCGGAGCCAAGAACTCTGAGCTCGAAGCCACGATCGCCAACCTCGTCGAGTATCAAAAGGCCCTTGAAGACCAGATCGAGAAGCTGGGCGGCGACAAAAAGAAGATGCAGCAAAAGTTCCAAGCGGCCCAGAGCAACCTGGACTCCCAGCAAAAGCTCATCGAGGAAATGAAGCGCAGGCAGGCTCAGGCTCAGGCTCGGCTCGACCAGCTGCGCAAAATGCTCGCCAAGTTCAAAAACCTCATCGAAGGCGGCAAGCTCAACGTGCGGATTCGCAACGGAAAGCTCATGTTGGAGCTCCCCTCGGCCATCTTGTTCCCCTCGGGCAAGGCCAGCTTGTCCGACGACGGCAAGGCCACGCTCGCCGAAGTCGCCGCGGTGCTCACGGACATCCGCAAGCGCGAGTTCCAGGTGGCGGGCCACACAGATGACGTCCCCATCAGCTCGGCGCGGTTCCCCTCAAACTGGGAGCTCTCCACGGCGCGGGCGGTGTCGGTGGTCAAGTTCCTGCAAAACGAAGGCATGAAGCCGAAAAACCTCTCGGCGGCCGGTTACTCCGAGTATATGCCGGCGGCTTCCAACAAAAGCGAGGGGGGCCGGGCCCAAAATCGCCGCATCGAGATCGTCTTGATGCCCAACCTCGACGAGCTGCCCGACCTGTCATCCCTCGAAAAAGAGATTTCCAAGTAATGCCGTCTTTACCCGCCGGACACATGACACTATGCTCGGCACCGTTTTTTAGAAATGGGACGACGATCGTCCCAGGAGGTTTGAGACGTGGAGAGCAATAAATCCGGTACGACGCGCAGATACGTCAAGGAGCTCGGCGCCGCCTTGGGCGCCGTTCGCGAGGCGGCCGTCCTATGTCAGGCTGTTCAGGCCGGGATCTCCCCGGAGACCCTCGAGAAGAACGATCGCAGCCCGGTCACCATCGCCGATTTCGGCAGCCAGGCGCTCATCTGCCGCGCGTTGTCCCGGTCCTTCCCCACCGATCCCGTCATCGCCGAGGAGAGCGCGGACGCGCTGCGCCAAGATGACAACGCCCACGTGCTCGAGCGCCTCATGACCCACATCAAGCGCATCCGCCCTGCCTCCCAGACCGAGGCCATCTTGAGCTTTATCGATCACGGCGGCGCGTCTGAATACTCGAAGCGCTTTTGGACCCTCGATCCCATCGACGGGACCAAGGGATTTTTGCGAGGTGATCAATACGCGATCTCCCTGGCGCTCGTTATCGAAGGCGAGCTCACCGTGGCCGTGCTCGGCTGCCCCAACCTGCCGTGGAACTCCACCGCCACCGGCGGGACCGTCTTCACGGCGGTCAAGGGGCTCGGAGCCTTTCAGTTTCCCCTCGACGGCGAGGGCGAGCCCAGGCGCATCCAGGTCAGCCCGCAGACCGATCCCACCCGGCTGCGATTTTGCGAGTCCGTGGAGGCGGCCCACTCCGCTCACGAGGACCACGCCCAGCTCGCCATGAAGATCGGCATCGAGGCCGATCCCGTGCGCATCGACAGCCAAGCGAAGTACGCGGTGGTGGCCCGGGGGCAAGCAGAAGCCTACCTGCGACTGCCCAAGGACAACGTCTACCGCGAAAAGATCTGGGATCACGCCGGAGGCGCGCTCGTGGTCACCGAGGCCGGCGGAAAGGTGACCGACATCCTCGGCCGGCCTCTCGAGTTCGACCACGGACGCACCCTGGAGCGAAACCGCGGCGTCATCGTCTCGAACGGTCCCCTCCACGATCACATCCTCGACGCGATTCGCGACCTCGAGATCGCTAAGAACAAGGGAATCAGCTTGTAGGTATCCCCCCCGCCGCTTTTGTCAGTTGGCGACCTTTTCGGTCTCTGTCTCTTCGTGGAGGAGCCTGCGATCGTCCAGCCCGCACGAGATGGCCAGCATCTCCGCCACGTCGAGCTGGGCCTTATCCTCGTAAAGATCTTTATCTTTCAGGGCGTCGGAGAGCATCGTCATGCAGTAAGGGCAGGCCGAGGCGATGGACTTGGGGTCAGCGGCCAAGAGCTGGTCGGTGCGCAACCTGTTGACCCGCTCGCCGGACTCCTCCATGAAAAAGCGCGCCCCGCCCGCGCCGCAGCACATGCCGCGCTTCTCGCTCTCCTTGATCTCCCGCAGCTCCACCCCGGGGATCGCGCCCAGGATACGCCTCGGCGGCGCGTAGACGTCGTTGTACCGGCCCAGGTAGCAGCCATCGTGGTAGACGACCGCTTGATTGATGCGGTGCTCGGGGCGCAGCTTGCCCTGATCCACAAGGTCGGCCAGGAGCTTGGAGTGGTGCACGACCTCCCAGTTGCCTCCGAACTCGGGGTACTCGTTGGTCAAGGTGTTGAAACAGTGGGGGCAGCCGGTGATGATCTTCTTGACCCCCATCTCGTTGAAAGCCTCGACGTTCATGTCCACCATCATGCGGAAATTGGACTCGGAGCCGCCTCTTCGAGCCGTCTCGCCGCAGCAGGGCTCGTCCGAGCCCAGGTACCCGTAACTCACCCCCGCCTTGTCGAGCAGCTTCACCAAAGACCGAGATATCCTCTGGGCCCGGTCGTCGAAGCTGTACATGCAGCCCAGGTACAACAGATACTCGTGCTCCTCGGGATCGAACGCCGGGACCTCCTGGTCGAGGCCCTCCATCCACTTGTCCCGATCCATGGACGAGATGTTCCAAGGGTTGGCGTTGGTCTCCATGCCCCGAAGCGCCGTGGCCAGCTCCGCGGGCGGCTCGCCTCGGGCCTCCACCAAGTCCCGCCTCATGCGCACGAACTTGTCGACGTACTTGATGCTCACGGGGCACTCCTCCTCACAGGCCCGGCAGGTCGTGCAGCTCCAGATCACCTCAGGGTCCACCACGTCGGGGATGAGCTCCTTGTTCTCGGCCTTGCCCGTCAAAAATTCCGCCTGGCGATGGTAGAGGTGGTCGCGCATCTCGCACAGGTTCGTCTTGGGCCGCAGCGGTTTGTTGGTCTTCGCGGCGGGGCAGTTGTCGGTGCAGCGCCCGCACTCGGTGCAGGTGTACATGTCCAGGATGTCTTTCCAGGTGAAGTCCTGAATCTTGTTGACCCCGAACACCGGCTCTTCGTCTCCATCCTCTTCGTCCTCTTCCCGCAGAACCTTCTCGATGTTCTCATCGCGAGGCAGCCGGCCACGGGGGCTGAGATCGTCGAAAAAGACGTTGGGGATGGCGGTGATGACGTGAAAGTGCTTCCCGTAGGGCAAGATGTTCAAGAAAATGAGCACCAAGAGCGAGTGGGCCCAATAACCGATCGTACCGAGCAGCGCCACGGTGCTCGGAGCGAGGTCGAACGAGGCATACAGACCGGCAACTAAAGAGGCGAACGGCTCGCTCGCGTCGAAGCCGTCGATCCCCTCGAGCCTCAGCTGCCATCCCCAGTACATGAGATCCGCCAGCATCATGACGACGATGATGGCCAAAATGAGGACCGCCTCGAAGGACTGGGTCATGCGCGCCGGACGGAGCACCACCCGGTTGAGCGCCGCCAAAAAGGCCGCCACCAAGACCGCCACCGCGACGATGTCCTTAACGAAGAAGTAGGCGTGGCCGAGCGGGTTATCCCCCAGGATCCACAGGTGGAAGCTCTCGTCAAAAGCCCGTCCCCACAGCATCAAGGTGTTGATGAGGAGGATGAGGAACCCCCAAAAGATCACCATGTGGATGGGCCCCATCACCTTGTACTTGGGCATCTTCTTCTGGAAGAACGCGATGGCTATCGTGTGCCAGAGTCGTTTTCCCAGGTCGCTGAATCGATTTTCAGCGCCGCCCACCTCGAGCAGGCGCAGCCTTCGATAAGCGGACCAGCCGAAAACGGCAAAAGCCACGACAATCGAGACGACCATTGCAATCGCACCCATGAGCTCACTCCTTTTTCCACAGCCGCTGCGGTCCGAAGGCGGCGCCGGCGGGTGTTAATTTTTTTCCAAGAAGGATCTTCTTGAATTTCCAAAAAAACGATATCTCAAAAGAGTTCTCAATTGTATCGATGTCGTAACCGGCTGGTTATGACATCAATCACTAGGGGTCGAGATTAGACCGAATATTCGGCCCCGCCGCGGTGTGTTTACCGCGGAGAATCCTCTCACTCCTTTGGAAGCTTGGCTTCGAAAAACGCCCTGAGCTTGACCAGATTTTTCTCGTCTCTTTGAAAAGACGGCGGCTGGTAATCCGCGGCGAACGCCCTGACGTCTGCGTCAAAC
>JAABTR010000478.1 GCA_011389755.1 Deltaproteobacteria bacterium
ATGAATTTGGCGCCACCCGCTTTTGCCAACGTCTTGGTGATGGCCGCGGTCAACGTGGTCTTTCCATGGTCGATGTGCCCGATCGTACCGATATTCACGTGGGGCTTGTTTCTTACAAATTTTTCTTTCGCCATGACAAAGCTCCTTCTAAAGAAGAGAGTCGAAATGCTTCTTGATCTCTTTTTTCTTTATCTCATCCCAAAACGTTCTTCGTTATCTGATCCGGCACGAAGTCGAAATGGGCAAACTGCATCGTGTAACTCGCTCGACCTTGGGTCACGGTCCTTAAATCGGTCGTGTATCCGAACATCTGCCTGAGAGGGACGTTCGCGTCGACGACATGAACAACCCCACGTGGCGCCATTCCGCTAATCCTTCCGTGTCTCCGGTTGATGTCTCCAACGACATCACCCATGAACTCTTCAGGGACCACCACTTGAACCGCCATGATGGGTTCGAGCAGCGCCGGGCTGGCTTTTCGAAGCGCCTCTCGCAAGGCGATCGAGGCGGCGATTTTATACGCTAATTCGCTGCTGTCAACCTCATGATGCGCAACTTCGACTAATTTTATATATAAATCGACCATCGGGTAGCCTGCGAGGACGCCCGCGTCCATGGAACCTGTGACGCTCTCCTCTACGGCCTTTACAAAAGGCGTAAGAAGATCTCCTTGAGAGACGGCGTTCTCGAAGACGATTCCCGAGCCTCTTTCGCCGGGCCCTACCTCAATGGTCACATCTGCTTTGAGCAGTTTTCCGCCCATTTGTTTGTCGACGATCCCTTCTGCTCTCGCAACAGCCGTGACTGTCTCGCGAAATGCGACGCGGGGATCTCCGACATTCGCCTCGACGTTGAACTCTCTTTTGACTCGCTCCACCACGATCTCGAGATGCAGTTCGCCCATCCCCTTGATGAGCGTCTGTCCGGTCTCCTGGTCGGTCTGGACGACGAATGTGGGATCTTCGACCACGATCCTGTCCAGAGCACTCGCTAGCTTCTCCTGATCCGCCATGGTCTTGGGTTCGATGGCGATAGAGATCACCGGCTCTGGAGCTTCTATGCTCTCGAGCAGAATAGGATGCTTCTGGTCACAAAGCGTATCGCCGGTTTGAGTCAACCTGAGCCCAACGGCTGCGACAATCTCGCCGGCATGGGCTTCTTTGAGCTCCTCGCGCTTGTTGGCGTGCATCTGCAAAATGCGTCCGATGCGCTCCCTTTTCCCTTTTGCGACGTTGTAAATCGTCTTTCCGGCCTCGATGAGGCCGGAGTAAATTCGGAAATAGGTGAGCTGCCCCGCGTAAGCGTCGTTTTGTATCTTAAACGCCAACGCGGACAAAGGCTCCTCTTCTATGAGTCTCCTCTGCACGGGCTTGCCGGTCTCGGGATGTGTTCCCTCGATGGGAGGCAGATCCTCGGGAGACGGCAGGTACGCGAGCACAGCGTCCAGCACCGGCTGCACTCCCCTGTTCTTGAACGCAGAGCCACAGAGCATAGGAACGAGGCTGTTGCTAAGGCACCCTTTTCTCAACCCGCGACGGATCATCTCCGCGGTCAAAGCCCCGCCTTCGAGATACGTCTCCATGAGTTCTTCGTCGTGGTCGGCCGCGGCCTCCACCATCTTCTCGCGCAGCGCTTCCGCCTCTTCGAGGAGCTCCCCGGGGATCTCGTCGCTTCGGTACTTGACCCCTTGAATGTCATCGTCCCACAGCAGCGCCTTCATCTCGACGAGGTCCACAACACCGCGAAACTGGTCCTCCGCACCCACAGGGAGCTGTATCCGAACAGGGTTGGCGCCTAACCTTTCCCGGAGCATTTCATAGCTCTTGTCGAAAGAAGACCCAACTCGGTCCATTTTGTTGACAAAAGCCAACCTGGGGACCCTGTAGTGATCTGCTTGGTGCCACACGGTCTCAGATTGCGGCTCCACTCCGGCGACGCCGTCAAAGACGGCTACCGCGCCGTCGAGAACGCGTAAAGATCTCTCCACCTCTATGGTGAAATCCACATGGCCGGGGGTATCGATGATGTTAACGCGGTGTCCTTTCCAAAAACAGGTGGTCGCGGCACTCGTGATCGTAATGCCGCGCTCCTGCTCCTGGGGCATCCAGTCCATCTGGGCAGTACCCTCGTGGACCTCGCCGATCTTGTGCGATACACCGGTGTAAAACAGAACCCTCTCCGTGAGGGTCGTCTTTCCAGCATCGATATGAGCCATGATCCCGATGTTTCGGATCTGGCTTATAGGCGCGCGCTTTGCCACCTCAAAAATCTCCCGGCCGCCTTACGTCTTCTCGTTTTTTCCAAAAAGACGGCTACTACCAATATCCCGGCATCGTTCGGCGCGGAGATGCACCCGCCGGGACTGGCATGGAGTCTATTCTTATTACCAGCGATAGTGGGCGAACGCTTTGTTCGCTTCGGCCATTTTGTGAGTATCCTCGCGCTTCTTGATCGAGTTTCCTCGATTCTGAGAAGCGTCGACGAACTCGGCCGCCAACCTCTCTCGCATGGTATGCTCGCCACGGAGCCTCGAGTACCCTATGATCCACCGCATCGCCAGGGCCAACCTTCGATTGGCCCTCACCTCCACGGGAACCTGGTACGTCGCACCGCCGACACGCCGGGATTTCACCTCGACCTTCGGCTTCACGTTCTCTATGGCCTTCTTGAAGACCTCCATAGGGTCTTGTTTGTAACGCTGCTCGATCACATCGAAAGCACCGTACATGATCTTTTCCGCAACGCTCTTTTTGCCATCGAACATAAGTTTGTTGACAAACTTCGATACGATGCGGTTACGGAACTTTGGATCGGGCTGAACTTTCCGCTTTGGAACTTCACGACGACGCGGCATTCTTCAACTCCCTATCAATTCTTCGGGCGCTTTGCGCCGTACTTGCTCCGACCCTTCCGGCGCGATTCCACACCGGAGGCGTCCATTGTCCCGCGAACGACGTGATAACGAACGCCCGGCAGATCTTTAACACGACCACCTCGGATCAAAACCACCGAGTGCTCCTGAAGATTGTGCCCTTCGCCGGGAATGTAAGTTGTGACTTCCATTCCATTGGTCAAGCGAACCCTGGCGACTTTTCGCAAAGCCGAGTTCGGCTTCTTGGGAGTCGACGTGTAGACTCTCACGCACACCCCACGCTTCTGCGGGCACGCTTTGAGAGCGGGTGCGTCGGTCTTCTCGACCTTGCTGCGGCGACCTTTTCTTATCAACTGATTTATCGTCGGCATTCTTTTTCTCTTTCAAAGCCGTTTCCTCGGAAGATCTCCCGAGGGCGGCCTTAATTAATTGATACGGACGAGTTTGTCAAGCACTTGTTATGCCCGGCGCCTCATCGAACTCAGATTCGTCCGATATTTCCTTGACCATCCCGTCCGTCGTCTCAGCCACTCTGAGCGTCAACCTATTGTAGAGAGGGACACCGGTGCCTGCTGGGATCAACCGCCCCATGATAACGTTCTCTTTCGGACCCGTCAGATCATCGACTTTCCCAGCGACTGCGGCCTCAGTGAGCACCTTCGTCGTCTCCTGGAATGAGGACGCCGAGATGAAACTCTCCGTTGACAACGCGGCCTTCGTAATCCCGAGCAAGAGCGCCTCGGCGGTCGCCGGCTGCCCACCGGCAGACATCACGCGCTCGTTCTCCAAACGGAAGATCGCCTTGTCCACCCTGTCGTCCACGAGGAAGGTCGTGTCGCCCACGTCTTTGATAGTAACGCGACGAAGCATCTGACGCACGATTGTCTCGATGTGCTTGTCGTTGATGGACACGCCCTGGAGCCTGTAGACCTCTTGGACCTCATCCACCAAGTACTTTGCAAGCGCCTTCTCGCCGTTGACACGGAGGATATCGTGAGGGTTGGCTGCACCATCCATGAGCGATTCACCGGCCCGTATGGTGTCTCCTTCAGCCACTGAGATGTGCTTGCCCTTGGAGATGAGATACTCTTTGGGCTCGCCGATCTCCGGAGTGATGACAACCTTGCGCTTACCCTTCGTATCCTTGCCAAAGGAAATGACACCGTCGATCTCGGAGATGACCGCGTGCTCCTTTGGTTTGCGCGCCTCGAACAGCTCTGCGACGCGGGGCAGACCGCCTGTGATATCCTTGGTCTTCGTGGTTTCTCGCGGAATCTTTGCTAGGACCTCGCCTGCGTCCACGTGGTCGCCCTCGTTGACGGAAATATTGGCGCCGACAGGCAAAAGGTAGCGCGCTGCGATCCCGTTTTTCACGAGGGTTTCACCGGTTTCGTCTTTGATGGAGACGCGGGGACGCAGCTCGGGATCTCTCGACTCGATGATGACCTTTCGGGAAAGGCCGGTCACTTCGTCGAGTTTTTCCGTCATGGAGACGCCCTCGATGACGTCGCCAAACTTGATCTGTCCAGAGACCTCGGACAAGTACGGGATTGAATAGGGGTCCCACTCGGCGATGGTGTCGCCGATTTTGACGCTTTGTCCTTCCTTGACAAACAAGTTCGACCCATAGACGACGGCGTATCCGTGCTCACGCCCGGTCTCGTCCACGATCATGACCTCGCCCTGGCGATCCATTACGACCACCTGCCCGTCGGATTTCTCCACGAGGTTTATGCCTTCCAGATGGATGGTGCCTTCTCGCTTGGCCTCGAGCTTGGACTGCTCGATCTTTCCGCGTTTGGCGGCGCCCCCGATGTGGAAAGTACGCATGGTGAGCTGGGTTCCCGGCTCGCCGATGGACTGCGCTGCGATGATCCCCACCGCCTCGCCAATGTTGACCAAGTATCCCCGGGCCAGGTCACGACCGTAGCACTTGGCGCAGATGCCCCGCTGGGTCTGACATGTGAGCACCGACCGTATTGTCACCTTTGAGACACCCGCGTTCTCGATTCGCTTGACCCTGTCTTCATCGATGAGGTCGTTCGCGTCCACGAGCAGTTCACCGGTGAAGGGATCGTAGATGTCGTCCAGGGCGGTTCGGCCAAGGACGCGCTCTCCGATGTTCTCGATGATCTCCCCGCCTTCCTCGAGCGGTGTCACTTCGATGCCGTCCAGGGTCCCACAGTCGAATTCTGTAATCGTGGCGTCTTGGGCCACGTCCACGAGTCGCCTCGTCAGGTACCCCGAGTTGGCTGTCTTCAAAGCGGTGTCGGCCAATCCCTTGCGGGCGCCGTGAGTCGATATGAAGTACTGCAGAACAGAGAGCCCTTCCCTGAAGTTCGCCGTGATAGGCGTCTCGATGATCTCGCCCGAAGGCTTCGCCATCAATCCGCGCATACCGGCCAGCTGCCTGATCTGAGCGTTCGAACCACGAGCACCCGAGTCGGCCATGATATAGATTGGGTTAAAGCTCGTGACCTGCTTCGTTTCTCCGGTATAGATGTCGCGCTCCTCCATGATCCGGATCTGCCTGAGCATCTCTTCGGCCACCTGGTCCGAGACCGCCGCCCAGATGTCCACGACCTTGTTGTAGCGCTCACCGTCGGTGATGAGTCCCTCTTGATACTGATTGACGACCCGCTCCACCTCGCCTTGCGCCTTGGCGAGCAGCTCGACCTTGGCGGCCGGAACCTCCATGTTGTCAATGCAGATGGACACTCCGCCTCGCGTCGCATACTCAAACCCAACGGTCCTGAGGCGATCCGCCAACAGCACTGTCGCCTTATTCCCGCAGGTCCTGTAGGAGGCGTCGATGAGCACAGACAGAGCTTTTTTGTCGAGCACCTTATTGACGAGGGAGAACGGAATCCCCGCGGGCACTATCTCCCAGACGAGCACGCGACCCACGGAGGTCTTTTTCAGCGTCCCGTCGAAGCGCACCATGATCTCTGCGTGCAGGTCGATAGCGCCGGCGTCATAAGCCATCCGCACCTCCGCGGGTGAAGAGTATACCCCGCAGAATTTGTTGGTGCCCACGCTGTCCTCGCGCCACTCTCCCCTGCGGAAGGGACGCTTGTTTGTCATGTAGTAGAGGCCCAAGACGATGTCCTGGGTGGGATTGATGATCGGTTTTCCGTGGGCCGGGCTCAAGATGTTGTTCGTCGACATCATGAGCACGCGGGCTTCCATCTGCGCTTCGATGGACAGCGGCACGTGCACCGCCATCTGGTCGCCGTCGAAGTCGGCGTTGAACGCAGTACAGACGAGCGGATGCAGCTGAATGGCCTTGCCCTCGATGAGCACCGGTTCGAACGCCTGAATTCCCAGCCGGTGGAGCGTCGGCGCTCGATTGAGAAGCACCGGGTGCTCAGAGATAACCTCTTCGAGGATATCCCAGACCTCGGACTTCTCCTTCTCAACCATCTTCTTGGCGCTCTTGATGGTCGTGACGTAACCGCGTTCCTCGAGTTTGTTGTAGATAAACGGCTTGAACAGCTCGAGGGCCATCTTCTTTGGAAGACCGCACTGATGCAGCTTGAGGCTCGGTCCCACCACGATGACCGAACGGCCCGAGTAGTCGACGCGCTTTCCGAGCAGGTTCTGGCGGAAACGCCCCTGCTTGCCCTTGAGCATGTCCGACAGCGACTTGAGCGGCCTCTTGTTCGGACCGGTGATGGTCTTGCCCCTCCGACCGTTGTCGAAGAGCGCGTCCACGGCCTCTTGAAGCATCCGGCGCTCGTTGCGGATGATGATCTCAGGCGCGTTCAGCTCCAACAATCTCTTTAGGCGATTGTTGCGGTTGATGACCCGCCTGTAGAGGTCGTTGAGATCGCTCGTCGCAAAACGCCCACCGTCCAGGGGAACAAGCGGGCGCAGGTCCGGAGGCAACACGGGAATGGCCGTGAGCATCATCCACTCGGGCTTGTTTGCCGAGTCCTTGAAAGACTCGGCGACTTTCAGCCGCTTGATGGCCTTTTTGCGCTTGGCCTCTGAGGTGGCGGTCTTCATCTCCTCGCGCAGCTCCTCGGCCAGGGTGATGATGTCCACCTCCTGCAGAAGCTGCAGCACGGCCTCGCCACCCATCCCCGCATCGAAA
>JAABTR010000479.1 GCA_011389755.1 Deltaproteobacteria bacterium
GTCTTGTGGATTGTGGCCATCATCTTGACTTGGGGGTCGAACGCCTCTTCGCGGACCTCCTCGAGATCTTTGACGAGCTCGTCGCGATCCAGGCCCACCTTGGCCCCGAGCACCAAGAGGGCGGCCTCCATGGGATCGCCGACCGCCTGCGTCACGCCCTCTTCGCTTTTTTCGATGGAGGCGTTGTTGCACAAGAGTCCCACGGTGATGAGCTCTTTGAGCGAAGGCTCGTCGTCGATGCTTATGTCCCGGTCGTCTTCGGTGATCTCGCCTCGGGTCTCGAGGCCGTCTCCGCTCACGGCGAGCTTCCGATCGTTCAAGGCGATCCGGGAGACGGTCATCTGGTTTTCGGTCAGGGTCCCGGTCTTGTCGGTGCAGATGACGCTCGTGGATCCGAGCGTCTCCACCGCGGAGAGCCGATTGACCAGGGCGTTGCGCTTCGCCATGCGCCACATGCCCCGGGCCAGGGCCACCGTGGCGACGATGGGCAGCCCTTCGGGCACCGCGGCCACCGACAACGCGATGGCTATCTCCACCATCAAGCGGATATCCCGCCCGGCGAAAAACCCGGCCACGGCGACCGCCGCGGCGATGCCGATGGTGACCCACACGAGCTGGCGGCCCAGCTTCTCGAGTCTCTTTTCGAGGGGCGTCTGCTCCTCCATGCCGGCCTTTTCGGCGAGGGCGGAGATGTTTCCCAGCTCGGTCTGCATGCCCGTGGCCACCACGATCGCCTCTCCAGAACCGCGGGTGAGCGACGTGCCTTTGTAGAGCATGTTCTGCCGGTCGGCCATCTCGGTGTTTTTTTCCAGAGGCTCGACGCTCTTGCTCACCGGGAGCGACTCGCCGGTCAGGGCCGACTCGTTGACTTGAAGCTTGGAGGCTTCGATGATGCGCAGATCGGCGCCGATGACGTCGCCGCCTTCCAAGATGACGAGATCGCCGGGGACGAGCTGCTTGACGGGGAGCTCGAGAGTGCGCCCCCCCCTGCGCACCTTGACGTCGGAGGTGGCCAGCCGCTCGAGCGCCTTCATCGATTTCATCGCCCGGTACTCAGAGAAGAAGCCGATGATCGTGTTGACGGCGATGGCGATGAGCACCGCGATGCCTTCGATCCACTCGCCGAACGCGAACGACAAGACGGCGGCGACGGCCAAGATGCCGATGATGAGGTTCTTGAACTGATCGAGGAAAACCATCCAGCCGCTGCGGCCTTTGCTCTCCTGCAGGGTGTTGGGTCCGAATTCTTCGCTTCTGCGTTTGACCTCCTCGTCAACGAGGCCTTCTTCGGCTGAGACGTCGAGCCGCTCCAGGGTCTCTTCGATACCGAGCGTCCAGGGCTTTTGGGGGATTTCGATCATGGTCACCTCGCATCCATTTTTTAAGGCTGCGGGCAAAGATAAATATGATCGCACGTTATGAAAAGGGGAGACCTACCCCCTGGCCCCCTCCCTAAAGGGAAGGGGAACAGTTTCGGAGCAGGGCGTGGCCGCCGGCGTTTGCGAGCTTTTTGCCGCTGTCTTTCGAGAAGATGTTCACGTTGATTTCGGCCTTGCCCTTTGTTTTGGGCGCAAACTCCACCGAGACGCTCACGGTCTGGCCCGGCGCCGCCTTTGAGAAAGGGACGAAGACGAACCTCATGGAGAAGAAGAAGACAGACGCACCGCGCAGCTCGAGATCGGGCCAGGTCTGCGCCAGCGCGGCCGTGCGCTCTTGGGTGTAGCGGTTCGCCGCCTCGGTGGCGATTCGGACGCAGGCCGCGTGGGAGAGCTCGGCGAACTCGCTCAGGTCGGTTTGTCTCACAGTGAAGTCGTAGCTCGCGGCGGTGAGGCCGGGCGCTGGGGCGTCTGAGCGTTCACCTCGCGGCGCCTCGAGCGCCGGCGTCATCTTGGGGCTCGGCAGGGCCACCGTGCGAGACGGCATCCCCTCGGTCGCCGCGATCTCGTTGCTCGCCACCCGGCCGTTGATGATGGCGCCCATGTACCCGCCGCCGCCGCCGCGGCTCCAGGCGCCGGTGAAATACAGGCCTTTAAAGAGCGACTTGACGCCGAACCGGTGGTTGTCGGCCTGCTCGGGGGTCTGAGCCCAGCCGTAGACCGCCCCGTAGGGGTTGCGGGTGACCAGCGCCATGGTTCGGGGGGTGCCCAGCTCGCACATGCGGATGTGCCCTGCGAGTTTTGGAAAACGCCGCCCGACTTTTTCGAGCATCGTCTGTGTGACGCGCTTTTTCTTCTCTTCGTACGCGGCCCGGGGGACCTC
>JAABTR010000480.1 GCA_011389755.1 Deltaproteobacteria bacterium
CTTATGTTTTCTTTGCCCACGAGATCGAGATACGTCTGCAGGGGGCTCGCGTTGGAGACGATGACCGGGGCCTCGTAACGCGTCCCATCTTCGAGCTGCACCGCCTTGGCGCTGCGGTCTTCGACGACGACGCGTCTGACCAATGACGAGGTCTTCACCACGGCGCCCGCGTCGGTCAGGGTCTGGGCCATGGCCTCCGAGAGGCGCTGACCGCCGCCTTTGATGTAGTAGTTGCCCGACAAAAGGTGCGAGCCGACGACCTCGGCGGCCCAGTTCGCCGCGCAGGCATCACTTGGAAGACCGGTGGATTGCCAGAGCTGGCCCAGGAGCCCGTGCAGCCTTTTCTCCGAGAAGAACTCGCCGAGCAGCTCCGAGTAGGTTTTTTTGAAGTACCGCGCGGGGAAGAAGTTGTCGAAGTCGGCCGAGCCGGTCCAAAAGAGCGCGCCGTTGTCCTCGACGATGCGCTTCATGGTGGACAGATACCCGTCGATCCCGCGGCGCTCGGCGGGGAAACGCGCCTTGAGGTAGTCCCGCACAGGCTCGAGCCCGGCGGGCACGTCAAAGGTCTCATCGGGGAACGCGGCCGTGAACATGGGCTCGTGGGCGACGATGTCCAGCTTGTCCCACACGCCTAAATCCACCAAGAGGCGCCGCAGCCCCCCGTCTTCGTTGAGCGCCGACAGGACGTGCAGGGACACATCGATCTCGTAGTCGCCGCGCAGGTAGCCCTGGCAGTAGCCGCCTACTTTGGGATGCTTCTCGAGGACCAAGACGTGTCGGCCCCGCTTGGCGAGGTGGAGAGCACAGCTGAGGCCCCCGAGCCCAGCGCCTATGACGATGACGTCGTAACGGTTGTCTTTGGATAGTCCCATCTTGAAATCAAGCCGCCAAAAACTGATCCGGTCCCACGGCGCAGACCGGGCAGACCTGCGGGGGCGCGCCTCCTTCGTGCACGTAGCCGCAAACGCGGCAGCTCCACGCGCGGCGATCGTCTTGCGTGTCGTCATCGAGCGCGTCGAGAAGCGCCTCGAGATCACCGGACGCGACCGGCCCCGCGGGCATGGGCGCGCCGCTGATGACCGCTCTTTCCAACAGCTGGGCTCTGGCGGTGTCGCCTACGAACACCGCGTAGGTCACCCTTTTTTCGTCGTCGAGCACCGCGGCGCGGTAGGTGCTCTTCGTGCGCTGCTCGAGCGCGGTCTTCGCGCCCTCCCCGGGCCTCTCCCCGCACACGAACAGGGGGGTGCGCGGGGTCTTCACGTGCAAGATCGGGGGCGCTGATGCGTACGTTAGGGTGTCGCCGAAGGCGTTTGACCCGGCGACGCTCCCCTGCTCGAGGGCCGGGTTCCAAAGGGGCTGCAGGCGGCCCTCCAGCTCGATGCAGTTGCCGCACGCGAGGATGTCCGGGGCGCTGGTGCGCAAGAAGCGATTGACGACGATGCCTTTGCGGCACGCGAGCCCGGCCTCCTGGGCGAGCTCGATCTGGGGCCTGACGCCTGCGGTGACCAGCACCATATCGGAGGCAAACACAGCGCCGCCTGCGGTTCGAACTTCCAACCCCAGCAGCGTGCGGGTGATGGCGGCGACAGGGTCCCCGAGGCTGAGCTCTATTCCGGCGGCGCGCAGCGCGCCTGTGTAGAGCGCGCCCGCGGTCTCGTCGAGCAGACGCGGCAGCAGCTCGCCTTGAGCCTCGGCGATGGTGACATCGCGACCGGCTTCTCTGAACGCGGCGGCCATCTCCACGCCGAGCACGCCGCCGCCCACCACGGTGACGCTGCGGGCCTCTTTGAGGCGCTCCCGGGCCAAGAGCGCGTCGCTCATCGACCACAGCGGCAAAACGCCGGGCGCGTCGATCCCCTCGATGGGGGGCACGATGGGGCGGGCCCCGGTCGCCAAGACGAGGGTGTCGTAGGCGAGCCGCCTCCCGTCATCCAAGACGATCTTGCGCTCTTGGGCGGCGAGCTCGCGAACCCGTGCGTTTGCGACTGTCTCGATGCGCTGCCGCTCGAGGCTCAAAGGAGGCAAAAGCCGCAGGCGGTCTCGGGGGCTCTTGCCGGCCGCAAAGGCGCCCAGGGCGATCTTGTTGTAGGCGAGGTGGGGATCCGCCTCGACGACGGCGATCTGCGCGCCTGGCCACTGGCGCCGAGCCGACGAGGCCGCTGTGAGCCCGGCGATGCCGCCGCCGATGATGATGAGACGTTTACGTATCGACATCTTCCCTCGTTGGGCTGTCTCTTCGAGCCATCGTTACCATAACTTCGAGGAGATTTCCTCAAGATGAGCGCTTTTTAACGAGCACCGGGGAGGCGAAAATCCAAAAAAAGCTTCTCGTTTCTCGTAACATTTGTGCGACACGGTTGTGGGATTGTGTTCTTTTGCGTATTCTTGGCCGCCGGCTTCCCGCTCGCAGCGGTCGCGCCGCCGACCTCGGCGTGGGGCTGTGAGCTGCTTTGGGGGCGCCCGGTCGACCCCTTGTAAGGTGAACCAAATGAACGAAATGAAAGCGCCTTCTGCGCTCGCTCCATCAGATCCCAACGCGCCTGTTCAGTCGGGATTCGAGACCGATATCGAGTTTCTCTGCGAGTCACAAGCGGCTCGAGCGTCGCTGCAGTATCAGATTTATCTCCAAAGCGGGCTCGACGGGCGGGCGGCTCTTTTGTTCGCGCCGACCGTTCTTGGGTTCTCCCGCGAAGATGTGGAGCTCGCGCGGGCCGTCAAGCGCCTGGGGCACCGGATCGTCTTGTCAAAAAAATACGGCGAGTTCCGCGTGGATCTCGCCGGCCAGATAGCGGCGTGCCAGCTGGAGGTCGATTTCGACGCCCACGGCCTGGAAGTCGGACACCTGGCGGCGGCGGCCCCGGTGGAGCTGCGCTTGGGCTCCAAGGTGGGCCGCCCTTCGGACTGGGGGACGACGCGGCGCATCTTGCCGGGTTCCCAGGCGGGACACGAAGTGACGACCACGACCCGTCTGTTGGCGGGCGGGGGTACGGATGAGACCTGGGCCGAAGTGACCTACAGGCTGAGCATCGCGGCGAACGATTGGGGCATCGAGCAGCTCACCGTGCACCCAGTGCAAGCGGTCTTTTCGTCACCGCCGCGCAGGGGGCTCGAAGACCTCCTGATGGCGGCCGGGGCGATGCCCGCCCAGGACCCGGTCGTGTATCGAATCGCGGGCGCCACGGGCGTTACCGCTGTGTTTGCGCCCGAGCCCCGGGGAAGCCGCCTGACCGGCATCGACCCGGAGCGGATCGAGCTCAGAGCCGTGAGGCGGCGCTACCGAAGATACGAAGACGTGCCGCGTTCTTTTGGCCCCACCACGCCCCGGGGCGTGGGCAAGTACAGCTACGACTTCAAAGAAGCCGGAAGCCGGGCGGTCCCCGCGGATGACGAAGATCGCTGGCTCGTGGCGTTTCAAGAAGCGATGGATCCCGGCATGGCGGCTCACCTGGTCGCCTCCCTGGGCGCGGTCCGATCGAACCGCGTCCTGTCGGCGCTGCGCCAGAGCCTCGCCGATCCGTCCGAGGCGAACGAGGTGCGGGTCAACGCGATCTGGGCCCTGTGGAAGAACGGCTGCCTGGACCCGGGGGATCTGCGCGGCGTGCTTCGCAGCGCCTCGGACGAGACGCTGCTTCGGCAAGCGACCAAGGCGGCCCTGGCCCTGGGCGTGCCTCCTGGTGAGCTGCTCTCCGAGGCCTCAGAGAAAGCGGCGCCCATCGTGGAGGAGACCACGGAGATGTGGCAGGAGGGCTAAAAGGTGCCCTTGGTCGCGAGCAACATCTTGTTGATTCATCCGAAACGATGGTGTAAAAGTCTGCCGTCCGCATTGAGCGCCCATGGCTCAGCAGGATAGAGCATCGGTTTCCTAAACCGAGGGTCGGAGGTTCGAGTCCTCCTGGGCGCGCCAGAAACACAATACAACAGGATAAAGTCTCGTTTTCCGAGAGAGAACCTTCGGAAAACGAAGTGTGTCCACGACGCGTTCAGTCGGTTCAAAATTCATAGAGTCGCCCGGTCGTTTTGGTCGACCAAGACAAGAGTCCGTTCAAGGGCCCGGGACGAAAGCCGGATCCGCAGGTACAAAGCGCCATCTTGGGAGACCGCCTGGATCTCTGACAGCTCGACTTCGGGTGGAGCCACCGGTGGGTCCCTTGTTGGGTTGGATGTGAGCGGTTGTAGTCATCAGCCAAAACCGATCTGGCGAGCGATGCGGCCACCGAGCCCTCCTCAATGGCGTCAAGTTGTAATTGTTGGGGACGTCCGTGCGCCGGTGAAAACCGGCGGGGTGTCGAGAATGAGAGTTTCTTACACTGAAGACATAGCGAGTCACAGTGGCCCCGAGTCATGCGTTTACGCGGGTAACCGCGTGGGCGAAGCGTTGACAGGGGGAGATGCAGGCCGGGTATTGAGCCGTGAAGACCTAATCACAGTTGGGGACGCCGACGCCGTGGACGTGAGCGGAAGGCAACACTCGTTCGGTCGTTATCGCGAGACCGGAGGAGGTCCCCCGCGGTCGGAGACCCCGCGCATGCATCCAAGCACCTCGTACGGGAACCGGGAGGTCCCGCACTTGATCGGGGG
>JAABTR010000481.1 GCA_011389755.1 Deltaproteobacteria bacterium
TTTCTCGGGCCACCCCGCGTAACCGTCCCCGATGCGGGTGTGAATCTTGCCGCCGTAGCCGAGCTCATCGAAGATTCTTTGGGCTCGACTCCCCAGCAGCTCAACGATCTCGATTGTGTAGACTTCCACCCCCATCTCGGCGAGCACCGCCGCCTGGTAGCCCGACCCGGTCCCCACCTCGAGCACCCGATCCCCGGAAGCCACCTCGAGGGCTTGTGTCATGAACGCGACGATGTAGGGCTGGGAGATCGTCTGCTCATAGCCGATGGGGACGGGATGGTCTCCATAGGCCTCGTCGCGATAGCCCTGGGGGATGAACTCGTGTCTGGGAACCCGTCGCATCGCCTCGAGGACCCGTACGTCCGAGATGCCGCGCGCCGCGATCTGCAGCTCCACCATTTTCAAGCGATCTTCTCGGAAGTCGTTGACTCGTGACTCAGCGGCCGTTTGTTCTTTCATCTCGTTGTGCCTCTTTTCCTGACAATGGGCGAGGGTGGCCAAGGTTCCCCACGACAAGGCGACCAAAATCGTCTTAAACCCCACGTCGATCCGCATTTTTTTGCCTCTAACCAAAAAACAAGGCCCTGTGCCTGCTCGGACCGCACGACCCGGCCGCGGACAGTCTCTTTTTTGATGCTTTGGTTTCTTTCCACAGTGTTATCAGTCAAAGGTCGATGCGCAACGGTGTGGCCCCCGGTTTTTGGCACGCTGCTATACCAAAAAAATGGCAATATCGGGAGGATGTCCTTACTTTTCTTCTTTGTAAACAACGCGACGTTTTTCAGTCAGGAGGCAAGCATGGCCGATCGAAGGTCTTTTTTTAAACTGCTGCTGTCGGCCATCGGTTTGGGTGCGGTCATTCGCGGCGAGGCCGCCTTCGCAGCCCAAAAGGTGGCCATCCCCCTCGCCAAGGTCCCGGCCCTCGCAAAGGTCGGAGGCTCGGTCACCGTCAAGCTGAAGGGAACGACCGTCCTGTTCATCCGCGACGCCAAGGAATCTATCCGGGCCGTCAATGCGGTCTGCACCCACAAACAATGCCTCGTCGGGTATGCGCCCAAAAAAGGCCACATCGCGTGCCCCTGCCACGGCTCGGACTTCACGCTGTCGGGCGAGGTCCTAAGCGGCCCGGCCACCGAACCGCTGCAGACCTATCCCGCAAAGCTCACCCAGGACAAAATCATTATCACCCTCGAGGAGTAAAACGACGATGACATCACTGCGACCCGCTCTCATTCTCCTCGCCGCTCTCCTCTTCGCTCTCTCAGCCGAAGCAAGCGCCACGGATTCCGGTTCGACGGACGAAAGTAAAGGCGGTGACAGCGACGCGGGAGCCGAAGAGGTTGAGGACATCGAAGTTATCGAAACCGTGCAGACGATCCAGCCGGTCGAGGCCGGCGGGGACAAAGGCGACTGGACGGCTCTCAAGATCCTCGGCCGCCTGCACCCTTCGGCCGTGCACTTCCCCATCGGCGGCGTCGCATTGGCCCTTTTGTTCGCATTTTTGGCGCTGCGAGACACCGACGGCCGCGCCGCGCGCTTTTCGGCGTGGTTCAGCGTCTTGGCCGCCGGCGCAGCCGTCCTGACCGGTCTTTTGCGATCCGACGAGCTGAAAGCCGCCGGCGCGAACTCGGACCCCATAGACCTCCACCGCAACGTCATGCTTGGGTTCGTGGCCACGGCCCTGCTCGGAGCCATCGCCCTTTTGAGAGCCCGAGACAGGCGTTTCATCTACGCGGGGCTCTTCTTGACGCTCGTCGCCTTCATCCTGGTGAGCATCGGAGGTCACTTGGGAGGCAACATCGTTTACGGAAACGACTACCTCCCATTTTAGCCGGCGTCTGCGTTGTTCGCCGCTTCTCACGAGGTAGACTTTGTGCATCAGACACACAAGGACATGACAAAAAACCCGATTTCTCGTAGTGAACATATCATCAATAAACACCCAGGAGATGCTCATGAGTTTGTCGTTCGTGCCCCCAACCGTGTTTTGCGCTGCTGTGCTCGCCTCGGCCTGCGGTTCTCCCAAGCAGGCAGCGAGCGCGATGGACGCCTCCCCCTCCTTGGACGCGAAGGACGCTCAGGCGCTCACAACTCCTGGCGAAGATCAAACGGCGAGCGCCGCTGCTCTCCAGCCCAAAGAGAGCGCCCCCCCGGGAGCGGCCGACCCACAATCCAAAGACCCAACCGAAAAGACGGTCGCCGACAACACGGCCCTCGACACCTACGTCGTGCCTCAAGGGCCCAATCAAACCTTCCAGGTCATACACGCGAACCTGTCCAAGATAAGGGCGTGCTATATGCGCGACCTGACCACGAATAAGGACATCAAGGGCTCCTTGGAGGTCGAATTCACCATCAACATGAAGGGGCGCATCGCCAAGACCCGCGTCATAAAAAACGAACTGAACGCGTCCGTGGCCACGTGCGTTGTCGAAGAACTGAAAACCTTAAAATATCCCAAGCCGAAGTACGCGCCCGAAACATTCCGCTTTCCCTTCAATTTCAGCCCCACGAGCTGAATCAATCCAGATGATTTCGACCGACATCCGCGCCATCGCGCTGACATGCGCCCTCATCTCGACGGTGGTGGTCGCGGACCAGCTCACCAAACACCTGGCCAGGCGACATCTGACCACGGACCGATTCGACGCCATCCACGCAGACTTCCCCGCGTGCACCGCGGACGACCGCGAGCGGGAACGCAAGAGGCTCATCCGCTCCCATGGCCGCCCCGAGCCCATCATCCCCATGTTCTTCAGCCTGCGGTATGTGGAAAACTGTGGTTCCTCCTTCAATGTGCTTCTAAAAGCTCCCGAGTGGTTCCGCTATCCCCTTTTCATCATCACGTCCCTGCTGGCCATCGGCGTGTCGGCTGTCCTTTTGGTCAAGAGAAAGCCCCGTGGCAGCACGGCGCTCGGGTGGGCTCTTTTTTTAGGCGGCACCGCGGGAAACCTCATCGATCGCCTGACCCACCGCTACGTCATCGATTTTCTCGATTTCTACCTCGTCCTTGGCAGGGACGTCCGGTCGTGGCCGACGTTCAACGTCGCCGACATCGCCATCGCCGCGGGCGCGCTGCTGATAGCCGCCGATCTGTGGCGCGCGATGAGCCCAAAAGCCTCGACGCGAGCGGCCTCATCAAATGGCGTTTAATAGGGCTCGCCCCAGCTGTCGCCAAAAGCGCACCGGCCCTTAGGACGGCCTCACGGGGGGCTCGCTCCTGCTCATGGAGGTCCAGTGAGCTCAAACGGACGCGTCTTCGAGATAGCCGAGCATCCCGTCTATTGTGTTCGCGATAAAATCCATCTCACGGCGGCGCAGATCCTCGGGGAGCTCGCTTTGCACCGACCGACCGAAGTAAGGGTCTTGCTCCATGAGACGCTCGACCATCGCCTCGTGAATGTTCTCGACGCCCCTATTTTTGAGGTCAGCTAAGATTTCGACCCACAAGAGGATCTGCTGCTTGGCCATCTCGCACCATTTTTTCGGATCGCTCACCAGGCCGTAATGCGCGAACGCCGCCCGCTCGGGCTCCGGTTCGATGGCCATGAGCGCGTCGAGGGAGGCGAGGGCCTGCTCCAGGAAAAACCGAGGAGGTGTCGCCGGTCGCAGGTAGGGGCGACGGCTCGGCAATGGGAGGCGGGTCCCTATGGCCTCGCCTGCGAAGAGCAGGTCCTTGACCACGAAGCACATGTGGTGCGCTGCGTGGCCCGGCGTCGGGATGACCTTTATCCCGGCTCGCGCCAGCTGTTCTGGGCTCGCGAGGCGCTCAGAAGGGACCGCCGAGGGCTCGCCGTACATGCGAGCCACGTCGCCCAGAACCTTGAGCGAGCCGTCCCAAAGCCTCGCGGGCTCGGCGATGTGTCGCCTGCCGTCCTCGTGGCAGAACACACGGGCGCTGTCGAACGCCCGAAGAAGCTCGGCGGTTCCACCGGCGTGATCGATGTGGATGTGCGTCAGCAAAACGAAATCGAGATGGCGGACCTCCGCGGCCAATAGCTCGTCGATGAGAACGTCGATGGTGGAGGAGGGCCCCGGATCGACGACAAACGCCACCTTGTCGTCACGGTATAACCATGCGCTCAGAAACCGGCGATAGCCGCATCTCGGTTGTTCCAAGTCGATGAGCTCGAGTTCGTAGGTCATGTCTCACTTCTTCCGCGACGGATCCCCGTGACTTAGAGTCAGGTCGAAGGTTATATTCTAATGACCTTTGAAGCAACATAGGTGATCTGCCCATGAGCCTCAAACACGGCATCAGGACCGTCGGGATCGACGATGGGCCCTTTTCGAGATCCCAATTAACGGGGGAAATCCGAGGGAGGTATTTGAAGTCTACCAGACTTCAGGGTTGGGCGGGAAGAGCTCGTCGCGCTGCGCCATCAGCTCTTCACAATCGAGGTCGTCATCTACGGGCACGAGCAAAAGGGGGCTCTTGGTGAGATCGTCGTGCTGGAGCCACTCTTGCTCGAGGCTCGTGAGGATCGGATTCGAAGCCCCGATGATGAGCTGCTCGCTCCTGTCGTGAACCACGCCTTCGATAGTGCCGTCACCTTGCAGGTAGGCTTCAAAAGCGAATATCTCGCGGCGGGCGATATAGAGCTCCTCTGTCTCGCCGGCGAAATCGAGGTAGACCGTCACACCCGGTTTTCCGTCCGAGTCGGCATCCACCAGCCTCGGATCGTCCTCGGCGATGGTCTTGGGCAAGGGCGTGTTTTCGCTGTCTTCGTAAGCGATCCCCAAAAGGGTCGGCGTCTCGGGTCTCCACAGGAAAAGCTCGCCGTCCTCGGTCTCGCGAACCTCTATCTCGATGCTCTCCGGGATAATCGCCTGGGTCAGGTCATCGGGAACCATCGGCGTAAAGGGCTGATTCGATTTTTGCTCGGAGCTGCAGAAGCGATCAACCTCGATGAGCTTGCCGTCCTTCATCTTGAGCTCGGTAATCCCATAAGAGATGATGAGGTTCTTGAAGATGCCCATATCTCCCATATCAGAAGCATACGCCACAACGTCGTAGTGCGCGTAGGTCCCTTCGACATCCTCCATAAACGATTGAATCCTGGCGTCGTCAATCACAGTGACATCCTCTTGAATCGTCTCGCGTTCGTCTTCGTTCTGGCAAGCCGCCAAAGAGGCCACGAGCGCTATCACAAGCACAAAAAACAAGTTCCTCGCCTTTAACATCAATCGAACTCCTTTCATTCATCCGCCAGCCCAGCTCACGAAGATTCAGATACTCCCAAAGTACGCGTCAAGAGCGCGACCGGATTCATAACTAGCCCCGAAAACGAACCAAAAATGGACGTCCATATTTTTGAATACACTCATTTCTCCAAACACTTATAACAATTAAAGGTCGCTCACGGACGATCTCTGTACTGGGAGGGGGTGACACCGGTGGCCTTTTTGAAGGCCGCGTTAAAAGCGGATTTCGTGCGAAACCCGCTGTCGAAAGCGATGTCGATGATCTTCTCGCCGGTGCCCCTCGCCGCTGACAGGCGCCGCTTGATCTCCTCGATGCGGTGTTCATTGACGAACGTCATAAAATTTTTATCGAGACGCCTGTTGATGATCCGCCCGAGAGCATAAGCCGGCACTCCGAGCCGTTTCGCCAGCTTCGCGATCGTGAGCTGCTCATCCAGGTAGGGCTTTTCTCGCTCCATGAGCGCGTGCAATTTCTCGACGACGATTCTCTCGTTTTGACTTTTGTCATCGTCGTCAAAAGAGGCTCCCTCTTCGGACGAAGCGTCATCTTCGGCCCTCGCGGCAGGGAGACGGGGCACATCATCGTGATGCGCCAGCTCTTGAGTCATCTGGTGGGTCATCTGAAAGATATCGGGATGAACGATGGCGTAGTACCCGATGACGTAGACCCACACCGAGGTGATGAAAGAGATGAAGACCCCGTGAGCCAGAAGAGCAGCCTCTGGGATGTCCACGCCCAGGGACTTCAAGCTCGTGAAGAGGATCTGCACGCACACGACCACCAGCGACAACGCGATATTGGTGCGAATCCAGGTCAAACGCAGGCGGGTCAGCTCGGAGAAGAAGTTCTCGATGGACCGCTGATAGGCAACGAGGGTCATGAGCATGCCCACGCTGTAGGCCAGGGTGATGACACCGGTGTAAGCCATGCCTGAGACATAGAGCACTTGGAAGGGTTCGAACCCGGCCAACGTCGGGATGCCGAACAGCACTGCATAGGTGACAACGGGCAGCGCGTGATACCTCTTTTGTCCCTCTTTGAGAGGCGGGCAGGAGGTCAGCGCCCGCAGGTAGAGATAAAAAGCCGGCCAGGACACGTGGACGAGGATGTTTGTGAGCAACAAGCCGGTGCGCCGTGGATAATAAGAATACCCCCACGGAGACAGAAAATGCGCGAAGAGAAGCCCGCAGTAGGCCACGAGGCCCACGGCCAGGATGCGATTGGGCGGATGCTTGGCACCGCCGCGCCAGATGATGCCCGACAGCAAGAGGCCGGGCACGGCGCCCAGCAGGTTGATTATTGCGAAAACCTTCTCCATCCCGTGCAGCATTATGCCTGCTGCGTCGTTCGCGTTCAAGCACGGACGCGCTCGCATCTGTGGCCATTGTGTCTTTGCGATCTTTTTCTCTAACGACTATCGTGGGTTTCGATGAGTCATTTTCCGAGCACAGGGGTGTCCTTCGTTTTTTCCGAGCCGGCGGCTCGACCCAGGGCAGGCGCGTGCGTCGTCATGGGCTGGATGGGCAGCGTCGACGCCTCCGTGGCCAAGTACGCCGCCATCTACGACAAGCTGGGGCTCGCCACGCTGCGCTTTACGTGCCCGACCCGGATGCTCCTTCGCGGCCCGGTTGCCCGCGACGCGCTCGCCCACGATGTCCTCGACACCTTGGAATCGAACACCGGTGCCGACGAGCCCATCTTTTTTCACAG
>JAABTR010000482.1 GCA_011389755.1 Deltaproteobacteria bacterium
TAATCGTCAACGCTGTCACCGCCGTGGTCAACTGGGGAGATGCCTTCGGATTGGAGGGACTCGCCTTGGCGCTGGGACTGTTTGCGCCTTCCGGTTACACCAAGCACAAATACCCCACGGAGGGTCCCCAGCGTTACGCCCTCCGTGAACTCAACAGCTTGATCATCTATCCCGGCCTAGGTGCCTCGTACCGGTTCAATCGCTATCTCCAGGTGGGCGCGGTCCTCCTCAACGGAATGGCGTTCATCGAAAAGTCCCAGGCGAGCCGTCTGTCTCCCACGAGCCTGGATACGCACTTCAACGAGGACGTCGGAGGAGATGCGAGTATCCGCATCGATACCGAAGATCTCTTCATGCCGACGGCCATCGCAGGCGTGCTCTCACAGCCTTTGGATTGGTTGGAGCTTGGCATCGCAGTGAGATTTCCCGTGGTCATGAAAGCGAGCGGAAACGTGAAATACATGGCCCCGGAGACCGATTACCCCGACGCAGTGGCGGTGGAGGGGCATCACAGCGCCGTCGTCGAACACCACTTCCCATGGGTCGTCACCAGCGGCGTGCGATACATCCATCGACGTTTCGACATCGAGGTCGATTTCGTTTGGGAAAACTGGAGCTCGTACGACGGCATGGACGTGGACCTCGACTTGCTCGTGGACCTGGAGCCCGAGGACCCGGCCGGACCCAAGGAAATACCCGACACCCATATCCCAAAGAACTTTCGAGACACTTATTCTGTCCGCCTGGGTAGCGACATCGAGATACTGCCCGGGATCCTCACATTTCGCGTGGGTGGCCTTTGGCAATCATCGGCCTATCCCGCAAGCAATAATACGTTTTCCCTCGATTTCCCGTATGGCGAGCAGTTTGGAGCGAGCACGGGTCTGTCCGTCAACCTCTTCGACTTCTTGGATGTGACCGTGGGATATATGCATCTGTTTCAGGAGAGGATCGAAGTGACCGAAGGAATCTTGCAGCAATCGTCTGGCACCCTAGCCGATGTCTACAGCGACGGAAGTCTCACTCTTCCGATGGGCAACACCGTCAACAACGGAACCTACGACGTGAACCTCAATATCTACTCACTCGCGGTGGAAGGGCATTTTTGACCCCCTTTTGGGGGGCATTTTTCGACTAGAGGGCTTCGAGAATCGCCGCGGCCGAGACACCACCCGCCCCGCAGATGCCTAGCAGTGCCGTGCCTTTTCCCGTCAGCTTGAGCTCCCGAGCCATCGTCGTGACCATACGAGCACCCGTGGCGGCAAAAGGGTGACCGATGGCGATCGAGCCGCCGTGCACATTGACGATCTCGGGGGCGATCTCACCAAACGCCTTATCCCGGCCCAGGTGCACCCGTGCGAAGCTATCGCTGCCGAGCATTTTGAGCACGCTGAGCACCTGCGCTGCGAACGCCTCGTGAATGTCGATGAGGTCGAAATCCGCAAGCTCCATCCCCGCTCGGGCAGCTGCTCGCGGCATGGATAGAGCAGGCCCCTGAAGCATCTGGTCGGCCGGATCGACTGCGTCGAAAGACCAACTGCGAAACGCCGCAAGCGGCTCGAATCCCAGGGAACGGGCTTTCTCCTCGCTCATCAGCAAGCAAGCCGCCGCTCCATCAGTGAGCGGGCTGGAGTTCCCCGCGGTGAGCGTTCCCCCCTTGGCAAAAACGGGCCTGAGCTTGGCGAGCTTCTCCACGCTCGTATCGCCGCGTATCAGACCGTCCGCGAACACCCGCTTGCCCTTTCGGACATCGACGGGCACGATCTCGTCGACGAATCTTCCCGATGCCACGGCCGCGGCGGCTCGGTGGTGCGACTGGCAGGCGAACGCATCTTGGGCCTGCCTGGATATCCGGTTGCGAGTCCCCATCTTCTCGGCGCTCTCCCCCATCAACTCACCGGTCGTTCGCTCCTTCACGGCCGGGCGCTCGGGGAGGAAATCCCTTCGAGGATCGAGCTTGGTCGCGAGCTTGAGATAATCAAGCGGCTTCGACTTCCCGTTCATGAGCACCGGTGCGACCTTGTGTATGAGGCTCGCGGGCATTTTCACCTCGGCGTTGCTCACCGAGTCTCCCCCTCCCGCGATGATAACGTCCGCATCCCCCCGCTCGATCGTCGCCGCGGCCAAAGCGATGGCCTTGAGACTGGAGGTGCAAGCCCGCGTGAGCGTCGTCGCTTCGATCGTGGGCGGCAGCCCTAGGTCGAGCAAGATCTCCCTGCCTGTGTTCACCGAACCAGACGGCAAGACCACGCCGCTCCAAAGCACGCCGTCGATCTCCTCGTCTTTCACCGGGTACTGATCGAGCAATCCCCGCACGGCGGCGACGCCCAAAGCGATGGTGTCCACCTTCGTAAAATCGCCAAACCCCTTCAGGAACGGGGTACGCTTACCGCCGACGAGCACCGCTCGCCGGCCATTATTGGTTTTGCCTTGCTTTGCCACTGCTTCGTCCTTTCCCACAACGACGTCACGCGCCGACGTAGTTTCCTCCACAAACCCTGAGGACCTTGCCGGTCACTCCAGTCGCACCGGGACTCGCCAAAAAGGTCACCACCTCGGCCACATCTTCAGGCAGCCCACCTTGGACCAGGTCGCACAAGCGGCGCGCCACCTCTCTGGTGGCCATGGGCATCGCAGCTGTCATCTTCGTCTCGATAAACCCAGGAGCCACTGCGTTCATCGTAATCCCGCGAGACGCAAGCGTCGGAGCCAACGCCTCGACATATCCGATAAGCCCCGCCTTGGTGGCCGCATAGCTGGTCTGGCCCATGTTGCCCGCGATACCCGCGACCGACGCGGTACAGACGATACGACCGTTTTCGCGTACCTTGGGCAGTAACGCGTCGTTGACACGCATGAGAGACAGCAGGTTCACATCAAAGACTTGATCCCACATCTCCGGCTTTGTGTTGGCGAGCTTCTTGTCCCGCGTGATCCCGGCGTTATGGACGATGATATCGATTCCACCATCGAATTTCTCGTCCAAGAGGCCGCTGAGTCTTTCCGAGGCCTGGTCTTCGGTCAGATCCATAAGTAGCAAGGTCCCGCCGATATCCCGCACCAGCTTCCCCGCCCCCGACTCCTCTTGGGGGCGATCCATAACGATGACATGGGCCCCCTCGCGGGACAGTGACGTCGCTATGGCCGCGCCGATGCCGCGGGCGGCACCGGTCACCAACGCCACCTTGTTCGCCAAAGGCTTGCGATAGGGAGCTTCCTCGATGGGCTTTACGGCGGATGTCACGTGCAACGTTTGCGCCGAGACGTAGGCCGAGCGGTTCGATAACAAGAAGCTGACGACTGCGTCCAGGTTCGCCTCTGCCCCCTCGTCGACGACGATGCGCGTCGCCGTGGCTCCCTTGCCACCGATTTCTCTCGCCACGCTGCGTACAAACGCATCCAAAGCTCGCGCCGCCGCGACAGCGTGAGGATTTTTCAAGCTCTCCGGTGGGCGACTGATTACCAAAATCCGACCACAAGCGCGCAGCGGACGAATCCACGGCTTTAAAAACTCATAGACCGACTTCAGCTCGGACGGCTCCTCGATGCCGGTCGCGTCAAAGATGAGCCCGTAGGGGCTGAGGCCCTCCGTGGCTTCTAACTTTACCGGGCGACCGAACGCCTCTCCGAGATCCTCATACGGAGAGGCCTTCTCTTCGTCGCCGAGCACAGTGATATCCGCTCCGCGTTTTCCGAGAAACCGGCCCAGGTGCGGTGCGAGCTGGGACCGCTTGGAATGGTGCACGAGAATCGGAAGATCCGCGAGGGGACGCTCGTTCCATGGGTCGCGGGACCTGCTCAGTTTTTGCGGCAGCGAAAGCGGTAACCCCATCTTCTTCATGGCATGGCGCGCGGTCGGGTTGGCTCCCAACTCCACGAGATAGTCGCTCATCTGAAATCCTCCTCTTTATGGGACGTGTAATTGCCTGCGAGATAGGCGGTCGTGCCTGGAGCCTCGGCCAGATAAACCGCCCCTTGCCCATCGATGTAAACCCCCACTTCCGCGGGCAACACCAGAGGGCGGACGAACCGAACATCTATGGTCCTCAGCATGCTCACGTCGCCCGACCACAGGGCACGGTTTAAGCTCTCAACCGTGCGGGCAAGAGCCGAGAAGCCGTGCAAGATGGGACGTTTGAAGCCTGCCAAGCGCGCGTACGGCGCGAGCCAATGAATGGGATTGATGTCGCCGGTGACCACGCCGAAATCGATCCCCACGTCGACGCCCAATTTGAGCCGACCGATCTCTCTGGCGTACTCGGGCACCCGGGGACGTTCCTTGGGGCTCTTGTCCGACTTGCCGCCGGATGATCCCTTTTTTTTCTGCAGGGGCACCACCGCGGTGACATGAGAGATGACTGACTCCGGGTATTTCGCTGTTCCTGTGATGAGCCGCTGGGTGAGCAGCGCTCTTTCACCGTTGTCATCCACGTTCTCGAGCTGGGCCCTCACGTGGAGGGGCTCTTTCGCAGGCAGTGGGTTGCGGATCTCGATCCGGCAACCGGCATTAAGAACCTTGACCAGATTGTAATCCAAACCGCGTAGGGTTTTGGCCATGATAGG
>JAABTR010000483.1 GCA_011389755.1 Deltaproteobacteria bacterium
CGTGATCACGTTGTGCATGTATTGAGCTCTGGGCTCCGCCCGCTCGAGGAATCGAACCAGCACCTCTCTTCGCTCGGGGTGTCTGGTGGCTTGGTCGAGAAGGATCTCTGCGATCGCCTTATCGGTGAGGAGGATCGTCAATCTCTCGGCGTGGAGCATGGCAGGCGCGAAATCCCGCTTGGGATCCCAATCCTTGCTTAGCTTCATCCACCAGCTCCCCATGGGTCGATGGCGCAGGTCCTTGACCTTGGCTGCTGCCACCTTGACGATCAGGTGCTTGATCGCGTCCAGACAGTAAAACTGGACTTTAGCCACACGTCTGCTCATCTCGTCGCGGCCGGTCAGGGACCGTGTTCGAGCAGAAGCCATCTCTCTCAAGAAGGTCTGGGGTTGTTTCATCACCCTCATCAGATTGTCCTTCATCGCCATCAGCGATTGAATCTGACTCGTTCCTTCATAAATTGGAAAAACCAGAGCGTCGCGCATCAGCTTCTCGGCACCGTATTCGGTTGTGTATCCGACTCCGCCGTGAATCTGGATGGCACGACGCGCGATCTCCACCGCGCTCTCCGACGCAAAGTACTTGAGCAGCGGGGTCACCGCGCGGGATTTTTGCTGATGTTCCTTCTGCTTGCGCTCGAGCTCTTTGCGCTCCGGCGCGTCTTCGTCCACGAACGCGTAAAGATGCATGCGCAACTTTTGAGCCATCTCTTCGTGGTATCCGGCGTAGACCGACAGCGCGCGAATGGCCTGAATATCGGTTTCCATGTCCTCGAGATATCCGGCAATCATCTCATGACGATCGATCATCTTTCCCATGCTGGGTCGCTGCGCCGCGTATTCTTTGGCCAAGCGATAGGCGCTCTCACAGAGCCCCAGCGATTCGAAACCGACGGCGATCCGCGCCGTGTTCATTAGAAGAAGCATTAACTTGAAGCCGTCGCCACGCTGTCCCACCAGCATCGCGGGAGTGCGGTCGAATTGGGCCGAAACCGTTGCCGACCCGTGGTGCCCCATTTTCTTCTCGAGACCTTCTATCGATGCGAGCCACTTTCTGTCACCGACTCCATTTCCCTCGTAGGCGGGCACGAGGAAGAGCGAAAGTCCTTTCAGACCTTCGAAAGAATCGTCACCCTTGCTCTTTTCCGTGCGAGCGACCACGAAATGGTACTTGCCGTGCCCGGAGGTGATGAAGATCTTCTGTCCGGTCACGTACCAGTTCCCATCAGCGTCCTGCTCGCCTTTGCAGCGCAATGCCCCCATGTCGCTTCCCGCATCTGGCTCCGTGATATCCATGCTCCCCCAGGCGTCCCCTCGAGCGATATCAGCGATCTGGTCCGCAAAACGCGTCTCTACAATTTTAGGGGGATCGACCTGATACTTTGTACTTCCCTCGAGAATCGAGTACATCAGCATCGCCATCGCAATCCCACCGTGGAAGCTGTGATGAGACATCACGGCTGTCTCTGCCCGGCCAATCAACTCCGAATTCATGTAGTAAATCAACAAAGGACAGTTCATGCCCCCCAGCTCCCGGGGAAGACACATCCCATGCAAATCGAGCTCCTTGATCCCATCGAAAATCTGTTGGACCGGCTCGGGGGCGACGACGACACCGTCCCTCAGCTCGTGCTTGGATGCATCGATTTCCTCAACCCGAGGCGCGATCTCGTTTGCCGAAAATTTCCCCACTAGATGGAGAATATCTCGGTAGAACTCCACGGCCTCCTCAACCGAAGTGAACCCGTCCTCCGCCTTGAAATCGTACTCCGTAAAACGCACCAGAGGTTCCCAGTCGATCCATTTCTCGAGGTAATATTTGCAATCTTGGTTGTCTTCAAAAAAGTTCGCCATATCATTCCTCGACTTTCTAGGGTTGGGTTCGAGGTACGTACATCTGGTACCGAAATCATGACGACCCGGGCACGAAACACTCAGATGAACTCGATCACCGCATATCCCTGCTCGGTGCACACAAAACCGTGTGCACCAGATTCACTACTCGCTCGGACTTCGGACTTTTTTTCAAAAAACGAGTCTAACGGAGAACCCGCCTCAGTGTCTAGACACATCTCTACATCGGAATCTTTTTTTTAGCGCCCCGGAGGGGACCCACACAGGAGAAGCCCACACAGGATGCCCAGGAAGCCCACACCCGGGTTACTTTTTTTGCGCCCCGTGTCGATTTCGGAAGCCCGGGGACGGAAGCCCACGGAAGCCCACACCCGGGTTACT
>JAABTR010000484.1 GCA_011389755.1 Deltaproteobacteria bacterium
GTACAGCGGCGCTCCCTTCATGCCACAGAAGGCCCCATCGGGCAGCCGGTAGCCCGTCTCCTCCAGGGTCTCGGCGGCGGCGCGTCGTTTGAGCCCCTCGAGCCCGCGATCGGACGTTTCGATGAGACCGGCCGGGACCTCCCAAAACACTGCGCTCGCCTCACCTTCTGCCTGCACAATGTCACAAACGGCGCGCAGTATGGCGGGCGGCCTTGCGCAGGATCGGAGGCACAGGGCGAGCTCGCCATCTATTTGCGCTGTCAAAACGATGATGACCGCATCGAGAGGCGTGCGCAGCACCGCCTCGTAGCGATACCTGGGGCTCGCGCTCCCATCTTCGAAGACGCTGCGGACCTCGAGCTCGTGCAGAGAGAGGAAACCGCCGGGACGAGGCGGACACAGATCCTTCATCCCGACGATCTCGACCTTCGCGAGCCTATGAGGTTCCCTCACTTGGGGACCGTCTCCCAGTCGGCGAGGAACTTCTCGATGCCGATGTCGGTCAGGGGGTGTTTGAGCAGCTGCCCGAGGACCGAAGGCGGCACCGTGGAGACATCGGCGCCCATGCGAGCGGCTTCGAGGAAGTGTAGGGGGTTGCGAATAGAGGCGACCAGCACTTCGGTGGCGAATCCGTAGTTTCCGTAGATATCGACGATATCCTGGATGAGGGTCATGCCCTCTTGGGCGATGTCGTCCAGTCGCCCCACGAAGGGGCTGATGTACGTGGCGCCGGCCTTTGCCGCGAGCAGCGCCTGCGTCGCGGAGAAGCACAAGGTGACGTTTGTCTTGATTCCCTCTTGCGAGACGGCTTTGACGGTCTTGAGGCCTTCGGCGGTCAGCGGGACCTTGACCACGATGTTCTCGTGGATGGCCGCGAGCTTCTTGGCCTCGGGGATCATGTCCTCGGCGCCTACGGAGATCGCCTCGGCGCTGATGGGGCCGTCGACGATGTCGCAGATCTCCCGGACGACCTCTTCGAACTTTCTTCCCACTTTTGCGATCAATGAAGGGTTCGTGGTCACGCCGTCCACGATGCCGATGTTCGCGTATTCCCGGATCGCCGCGACGTCCGCGGTATCAATAAAAATCTTCATGGGGGCATCACTCCTTGTGTGCTTTTGCTCGGTGCCGTCGTTCGAGACCCGAACGATAGCGTTTAACGGTTTTTACTTGCCAGCCGGAGCGGCCAAAGTCAATGAGGGGAACGCGCGCGCGGACAGTTAACTTTTTCACCGACCTCGCCCCTTGGGGGCGTCCTTTTTTGCGTCCGGATAGTGGAGGATTCTGTCCTCGCTGGGGACCACCAAGAGCTTGACCTTGTCGCGCCCAGGGGCCTCCACGAAGACCTTTCGGATCGCGGTGTCCCGCTTGACTTCAAACGCCTGTCCTTCGCGCTCAGCACCGTCGTAGAAGATCTTGGCGCCCGCCGGAGCCCCGATAACCGTCAATTTGACCTTTGCGGGTTTATTGGCCGATTCTTGGGCGCTCACCGGATCCAAAACCTTCGCCGGTACCGGCAGCACGGGCATCGCCTTGGACGGCTCCACAGCGCTTTTGGAGTTGCCCACCCAGACCGCGAACGCCGCTCCGAGCACAGAAATGACAGCCACGGATATCGAAGCCGCGATGATCCCCGTCTTCTTCTTGGGCCTCCCCGACGCCGCGCCGGGCTTCGAGTCGGCCCAACCGGCCGGAGTCGACGACTGCATGACCTCGGCGAGCACCTCACCGGCCACCGAAGGCCCTCCTCGCGACGAAAGATCTTTCTCTCCGAGGTCCCCGCTGGCAAAGGTCCGCTGAAGCGCGCTGCCGGCCACCGTGGTCAGGTGGTCGATCCGCGAATCAAACCCGTCTAGAGATTTGAGAGCAGCGAGCAGCGCGGCCGCGCTCTGATAGCGCCGAGCGGGATCTTTTTCGAGGGTTGTCATGATGATCGTCTGAACGCCTCGGGGAAGATCCGGCCGCACCTCGAGCGGCGGCAGAGGCTTCTCGGTGAGGATCCGCGCCATGATGGATGCGAAGGTATCTCCCGGAAAGGGCAAGGCACCGGTGAGCAACTCGTAGAGGATCACGCCCATTGCGTAGACGTCGGCGCGATGATCGAGCGCGGCGTCTCCCCGGGCCTGTTCGGGCGCCATGTAGGCCGGTGTCCCCATGACCGAGCCGGTGCGCGTCAGCTTCTCCGCTCCATCGGCCACCTTCGAGATCCCAAAGTCGATGAGCTTGACCTTGGGTGGTGCGCCCTCCTTGTGAGCGACAAAGATATTGTCGGGCTTGAGGTCCCTGTGCACGATGCCCTTGGCGTGGGCCGCGGACAGGGCCAAAAGCGCCGGCTCCATCACCCCACAGGCGGCCTCGACGCTGAGCGGTCCGACCCGATCGAGCATATCGGCCAGGCTCTCGCCTTCGAGATATTCCATCACCAAGAACGGATCTCCCTCGGGCGAGATCCCCACGTCGAACACGTCGATGATGTTGTCGTGCCCGATGGCGGCGGCAGCCCGGGCCTCGCGATAGAACCTCTGAACCACCTGTTTTTGTCCCACGAACCGGGCGTGCAAAAATTTGACCGCGACGGTCTTGCCGATGAGCGCGTGCTGGCCTTTGTAGACGGATCCCATGCCGCCTTGACCCAGCTTGGCCGTCAACAGGTACTTGTTCTCCAAAGTGACGCCGACGTAGTCTTTTTCCATGATGACATCCCGTGTTAGGAGCCGGCGCCTAGGCGCTTTTCTCGTGAGGCTCCACGCTCTTGGCGTCTGTGGGCTCGTCCTCTTGTTCAAATGAGAGCTCCGCGACTCCACGAGCAAGCTCCAAAAACCCCACCAGCATGAGCGCGAAGAGATAGGGCTTGGTCGGAGCGAGCCCCGCCGCCCAGATGCAAAGGAGCCCAATCCCCATGCGCCGCCTGCGGTAGTCGGTGGGCCGGCGCCACGACGGCAATATCAGGGCCCCGACCGCGTAAGTTCCCAAAAACAGGGCCGCCAGGTAGAGCGCCGAGCCTCCGGGCAAGGTCAGGTGAACTCCCATGAGCCGATTGGAGACAATGGCGAAGTAAACCGGGTTGTCGAGCCACGCGGCGATGGCCACGGCGCCGGCCGTGACCCCGAGGGCGGCAGCGAGGGCAAGCATGTGGGGCCTTTTAAGGACCTCACTGAGGTTCTCTCGCGGGACCGCGAACACGACCGCCAAAAGCGGTGACAAAACAAAGAGCGCCTCGCTGAACAAAAAGCTCTGCGAAGCCAGCCCCTCGGGCCAACCGGTCGCCTCGAGCCCCGCGCCGATCGACAAGAACTGCAGCGCCGCCAGCCCCTCGGTCAGGCCGAACACCACCAAGAGCCTTCGGTGCCGGCGAAATATCGGTTGAATCGACACCATCGAGACGATGAGCACGCAAAGTCCCACCGCGATGAGGTAGCCTATCCGCACCGCCACCACGCTCAAGGGGAGAAAGATGGCGACCCCGATGACGGGCAAGGTGCCCGGCGACAGGAGCATGAGCCCCACGCGCATGAAGCGCGGGCCGTACCTGCGATCGGGAAAGACGGCCAAGATTCCGGCGCCGGCTAAAATCAGCGCCATGATCCCCACGGCGTTGACCGACAACAAGGCGGTCGCGACGAGCCAGCCCAAGCCCCCTTCGACCCCGACCGACCGATACCAGCCCACGGAAAATCCAAGCCGGTTGAAAACCAGCTCCCACGCGGTGGCGATGACCAGAAACCAACCGGCGGTCGAGACATCGATCCCCCATTCGCCCACGTGCCTTTTAACACCGGCGTCGTAAGACTGTGTCAACTAGGACCTCCAGGCGATGATGAAACGCCGAAGCTTGATGGAATTGAAAACAATCATGAAAATGAACAGGAAATAGACCAAAAGAACCCAAGCTTTGTCGATCGGTTTTTCTCCGTCGACCAAGACCCAGGCTTCTTTGGGAACCTCGTAGTTTTTGAAAACCTCGTTTTGCGCATTCCATAGTTTGCGATAGCGGCTGCGACCCAGGTAGGAGTCCCTTCGGATGAGCCGCCCTTCGAAATGACTTGGCAAAAACCATCTGACCGGATTGTAGCTGTCACCGTAGGGTTTCTTGGTTTGCGGCCAGACCACGAAGACGCGGTTTTGCCCCATGAGGGGGAAGAAGCTATTGGTCCGCCGCCCGAAAAGCTCCACCGAGCTGAAATCCAAGGAGCGGTTCACTCTGGGTATCCCGTCGAGCGCCACGTAGTCGTTGTGCACGAGCTTGGACGGCTCCACCGACGGCGCCTCTCCCAGGGGCCGAGGCTCGTCGAGCATCTCGAGGAAGTAGCTGAAGTCGGAAACGAACCAAAGCAAAAATCCCGCGCAGACCAGGATCACCACCCCGGTCAGAACGCCGTACCAGGGGCTCGGGGGTGGCGCCGACAGCGCGAGCAGCTCCTCATCGACGGGGTCGTTCTCCTCTTGGAATCCCTTTGCCCCATCGCCGCCTTCGCTTTGGGGCGACGCGGTCTCCCCTGTGTCTTCTTCGCCCTCTTTCACATGCGCCTCTTTAGCTTCGACGATATTTCGGACTCCGTCCAAAATACGCGTTTTATCGACACCTCGAATGGCGGATATAGCATTGTTCTCGCGTTCTTGTCCAACGACCATCCGGCGTGTTATCAGGCGTCTTATGGAACGTTTTGGGTTTTATTTCCTTTTAGGGGCGCTCGCCGCCATCTCCTGCGGCGAGGCGGACACGAGCACCCCCCGCGGGGCTCTGGCGGCCATGGCTCCTTGCATCGAAAAGCGCGACGCGGCTTGTCTTTACGGCCGCCTCGATAGGGACAGCCGCTGGTCTTTGCAGACGATCCACAAGACGCTGGGACGCATCGAGACGCTCGCACAGCGAAGCTACCCCCCAGACAAGCGCGCCTCCGCCCTGGGCTCCTGGAGCGAGGAGGCCGCGGCCAAAGAGCCATCGGAGCTTTTCCGAGTCTATTGCGAAGAAAACGGCTGGATGAGCGACTTGACGGTTCGCTTCGGACCCGCGCGCACCGTCTCCACTGAGGTAGAAGCGAAGCGCGCGCAGATCATCACCTCGCGAGGCGGCTCCATCGAACTTTCTGCTCCGGACGGCAGCTGGGGGCTGTCGGATTTTCGCGAAGAGCTCGCCGCCGACAAGCTCCGCCTCCTCACCAGGTTGGCGCGCGTGGAGAAAAACGCTTCCGCCTTCGAGGAACAAAAGCGTGCCGAGGCGTCGCCCTCGGAAGGAGAGACCCCATGACCATCGATCTCTCGACTGTTGGACAGACGTTTGGACCTATCTCTCACAACTACGGCTGGAGGGACGTCGCCTTGTACGCCCTCGGCCTGAGCGCCGGGACACAAGATCTCAAGTACCTGCTCGACGATCCGCCCGCGGCGGTGCTCCCCACCTACGGCGTGATCCCGGCTTTCGGTCCGGTCTTTTCAGCACTGGCGAAGACCGGCGGGAATCTCTTGACGCTCCTGCACACGGCCCAGCGCACCGAGCAGATCCGGCCTATGCCCCCAGAAGGAGAAGCCGAGACGACCGCCACCATCGCGGGAATTTGGGACATGAAGATCGGCGCGCTCGTGCAGATCGACACAGACACCTCGGTGAACAACGACCCCTGCGCCAAGACCTCTTGGAGCCTGTTGCTGCGCGGCGAGGGCGGTTTCGGCGGGCCGCGACCGCCCAAGCTCCTGCGGGCGTCGCCGCCCGCCGGCGCGGCTCCCCTCTTTTCCGCCCGGGTCGCGACCACCGAAAACCAGGCTCTGCTCTACCGGCTCAGCGGAGACACCAACCCCATCCACTCCCACCCGGAGGTGGCAATAAAGGCGGGCTTCGAAAAACCGATCCTCCACGGACTTTGCTTTTATGGCATCGCCGCACGGATCGCCCTCAAGGAGCTGGCAGGCGACGACACCGCTCGCTTTCGCGCCTTCGACGCGCGCTTCGCCAAGCCGGTCTACCCCGGACAAACGCTGCTCGTCGAGGGATGGCCCCTCGAGCCCGGCCGCGCGGCCTTGACCGTCACCGTCGCCGAGACCGGCGAGAAGGCCATCGCAAACGCCGTCTTCGAGCACGCGTGAGGCTCGGGCCTACCTGCGCCCTCTCGGGGGTTTTCACCGACAAACACCCTCTGGCTGACCTCGAGATGGCGGCGAATTTTTGGGGGCCTAGCGCCCTGGGATGTTGTTTTTCGCCGTAACGACTAGTAAGGACAAGACATACGGGGATGATTGGGTTCCCCAAGGCTTTTTCGAAGCAGGAGGCGCTAATGACAGTAGACATCGCGAAGATCGACGCCATCGTGGCCGAGAAGGGCACCACGCCCCAGCTGGCCATTCCGGTGCTGCAGGCGGTCCAGGAGCATTTTCGCTACATCCCGCTCGAGGCGATCGAGCGGATCGCCGAGACCACCGAGATGACCGAAACCCAGCTGTTCGGCGTGGCCACCTTCTACACGCAGTTTCGGCTCCAGCCGGTCGGCGAGAAGATCATCAAGGTCTGCCACGGGACCGCCTGCCATGTGGGCGGCGCCGAAGGGCTCACCGAATCGATGGAGGCGCGCCTGGGGATCAAGGACGGCGAGAACACCCCGGACATGAAGTACACGCTCGAATCGGTGGCTTGCGT
>JAABTR010000485.1 GCA_011389755.1 Deltaproteobacteria bacterium
TGGGCTGCTGCTCGTTGGCCCCGGTCGTGATGGTGGACGACAAAACCTACGGCAAGCTCGACCGCAAGAAAGCGGCCGACATCATCGACGGGCTCGAAAAAGGCTGAGGAGGACCGCGTGGAAGCCAAGAAAACAATCGTCGTCGGCATGAGCACGTGCAACGTGGCCGCCGGCGCCCAAGAAGTCTACGATCTGTGCCGAGAGAAGATCGACGCGTCCCCGGTCGACATCGACCTGA
>JAABTR010000486.1 GCA_011389755.1 Deltaproteobacteria bacterium
GTGCCCGAGCCTTTGAGGGGTCACGTTTCGGCAAAACGCGGCGTGGCCCTTCTGATCGCTCGAAGCCAGGGTGACGATGTACTTGTAGGTCCTGATTCGATCGAAGAGGTCGTGCTCTTCGTCAGCCAGGTCCATGAAGTCCCGCGCTGTGTTTAAGGGTGCGGACACGATCACTTTATCGAAAGTGTGCTGCTCGCCGCCCGCCGTGATGTCCACCTTCTCGCAGTTTCCCTCTCGGTACCTCCTCATCTGAGTGACGCCGGTGCCCGTGCGGACGTCGAGCTCTTTGGCCACCGCGCTCCAAAGAGACTGGAACCCGCCTTCAAAAGACCGAAGCTGGCCGAAGAGCCCGGCCCCCCGCAGCCCGAAGTCGAACAAGATCGACATGAGCTTCATCCAGTAGAGGGCCGGCACCTCCTCATAGTAACCGTAGCCGCACGCCGACATGGTGGGCGCCATGGTCTCGGTTATAGGGGTGAAGCCGTACTTGCGCGACAGCTCGTCCAGATTTAGGTAGAAATCCGAATGAAAACCGTGGAATCCGCAGTTTCTGATCTGCGGGTGCCGCCGGATCGTCATCCAGAAATTGAGGCCCGCTCGGGCCAGAGTCATCGGATTATACTGCCCGAGAATGTGCAGCGGCGTTTTGATAAACGCGCCCTTGTGGTCGATGAGGTCCATAGGCTTGGCTGAGAACCTCGGCACGCCGAATTTGTCGGCGAGCCCGTTGATAAAACGGTAGTCCTTTGTCACCCAAACCGCTCCGAGCTCATAGGGACGGCCCTCGTGGAAATGGGTTCGAACTTTACCGCCGACCACGTCGTCTGCTTCAAAAACGACGACCTGGTCGTAGCCGCGCTCTTTGAGCTGGTACGCGGCGGTCAAGCCGGATGCTCCGGCGCCGATAACTGCGATCTTCGGTTTTGCCATCGAAAAGCCTTGTCTGGCGGATTCGCGGATTCGCAAAGTCCAGTTGGTGGAATTATTGTCCTATTTTTTCTCTACCCCATTTCGCAGGGGACGTCATCACTCTAGGGAACGCTCACTTTTGGAGCGCTTCTTGCTTGTCGTAACGCGTGAGAAAAAAACAGAGCAAAAGCCGACAGGTTGGGAGTGGATATGTCGAAATATCGATCTCAAAGAGAGCAAGGCGATGGGCAGGTCATCGACCGGGACAAGGTGCAGCGGTTCTTGCGGCGGTGCGGGTACCCGGACGCTCGCATCGAGAGCATGGCCCCGCTTGGGCAGGATGAGCAGGTGGGGACGAAATCTTACGGCTACGGCCGCCCGCTCGCCATTTCATTTGCCACCGGCGGGAGTGTCGTGCGCCTTGTCTTGCGAACCATGAGCGCGGATCCCTTCGGGCACCAGCGCAGGTCCGACAGGATCCGCGTCCTCGTGGATTCCTTTGATGTTTTCAAAGATTTTCCCCAGCACGTGCGCCCCCTCCAGGTCGGCACCCTGGAGCAAGATGGTGAGCTGCGAAAGATGGCCTTCGGCGAACCTTTTTTGGTCACCGAGTTCGCCGAAGGCGTTCTCTATGCGGTGGATCTTGGACAACTCGGTAAGATGGATCGCGCGCGCCCCATCGATCTGCAGCGCGCCGAGACGCTCGCGCGGTTTTTGGCGAAGCTCCACAGTGAGCCGGCCGAGAGGGGAACCTACCGGCGGGACCTTCGCGACACAATCGGGGGCGGGGAGGGGATCTTCGGGCTTTGTGATTCCTACCCCGGCGAGCACAAGGTGGCGGGGCTTAAAAGACTCGAAGAGATAGAGCTTGCCGCGGTGCGACGCCGATGGCGGCTAAGAGACAAGGAGGCCCGGGCGCGACGGACCCATGGGGACTTTCATCCTTTCAACATCCTTTTTCGAGAAGGTACCGACTTCAGCTTGCTCGACGCCAGCCGCGGCGGCGCCGGTGAGCCGGCAGATGACGTGACGTGTCTTTGTATCAACTACCTTTTTTTCGGGTTGATACAGCGCGGCCGGTTCGAGGGGCCCCAGCGGGAGCTTTGGGACCGATTCTGGCAGACCTACCTCGATAGGACCGGCGACACGGAGCTGCTCGAGGCGGCGGCGCTCTACTTTGCCTGGCGCGGGCTCGTCCTGGCGAGCCCGGTCTGGTACCCCGGCATCGATGATGGCGTGCGCGATCGGCTCTTGAGATTCGTCGAGCGAGTGTTGGGCGCCGATAGCTTCGATCCGCACCAGGTTCACAGGTTTTTGTCATGACAGCGTCTGCGCCCTGTCGAGGAGGGGTCATCTGGATCACGGGCTTGCCCGCTGCCGGGAAGACCACCTTTGCCACAGCCCTCTACGACTGCCTCAGACAGCGGGGCCGCCCGGTGCTGTGGCTCGACAGTGACGATTTGCGCCGGGTGATGACACCGAACCCGACCTACAGCGCGCAGGAGCGGGACGTCTTTTATGGCGCCCTTGGCCACGTGGCCCAAAGAGCAGCCGACGGCGGCGTGCTGGCGATCGTGAGCGCCACCGCGCCAAAGAGGAGCTATCGCGACAGCGTTCGCAAAAAGGTGGAGCGGTTCGTTGAGATCTGGCTGACGTGTCCTTATGAGGTCTTGCGTGAGCGGGACAAGAAAGGACTCTACAGGCGCTACGAAGCCGGGGAAATATCAAATCTGCCCGGTCGCGGCGCAGCGTACGAAGAGCCGAAGGATCCCCACCTCACCTTCGCTTCAAACGACATGAGCACGAAGCAGATGTCAGAAAAAACGATGAGCTACTTGGCCGATCGTGAAATGGTTTAGGCGGGCAGGTCCAACGCCATGAGACAATTTTTCTTGCCGCGCGGGAAAATGGCTTTGAGGGCGGGCGCAATCGCTTCATGTTAAGGAGACAGGCGAATGATCTCGACCTCGACTGCACAAGGATCATCGAAATGAAAATGGACGGCTTTTTTTAAAAAAACCGATGAAAAGAGGGAGAGATGACCAAGGCGACAAGGACAAATGAAGAGCCCCAGGGCGCGCAAGAGCCAGGGAAAGACCTTCGCGGTTTCGTCCAAGATCACCCCCATACGTTCTTGTTCGTTCCAGGGACATGGGAGGCGAAGGGCGACTTTTTCGATTCCGACGGCAGACCGTCTGAGGTGAGCGGGCAAGCCGTGATCACCCACCGACCCAAGAGCTGGACGAATGACACGTGGATGAGGTTGCCCGGGGGGAGCGTGCTGCGGAACGTCTATCAAATGCTCCCCTGGCCTCGAGGCGCGTGCTCGACCACCTGGTCGTCCGAGAACCCCGCGCTCGGCCTGCTTCACGGGCGATTCGGGATCGCTCACGACAGCATCTTTGCCCATGCCTGGGCCCTGGACGGCGAGCACACCAGCCAAGAGTACCTGCTCATGCTCGATCAAGATAGGTATCTCAACCGCGGGGTCTTCTTCCGAGGGGACGCCATCATCTCATCGTGGGCCGTCGAGCTGACTCGAACCGCCTGAACCTCGGACGCTTTGCCGCTGCTCGGCGCGCTCGAGGTCTTTTGTGCCACCTCGCAGATTCCAAAAAGGTTGTGCTCGGCGGGAGTCATCGGTTAATGGAAAGCTCATGAAAAGACGGTTCGAAATAGGTGAAGAGCTGGGACAAGGATATGTGCGCGAGGTGGGCAGCGGGCTCAGGTGGCACAGAGATGCCTTCCGTGTGCTCTATGCGGACACCGATCAATCCGGTGTGGTCTATCACGCCAACTATTTAAAATATTTCGAAATCGGGAGAGCCGCCCTCATCCGCGCCAGCGGGAGAAGCTACAAGGATATCGAGCGACTGGGCGTCTTTCAGCCCATTGTCGACCTCGCTTTGACGTTTCAATCCTACGCCGGTTACGACGAGCTTTTGTCTGTCTACGCTCGGCCCAAGGAGATCGCCCCTGTGAAGTTCGGGTTCGAGTACGTCATCCGCGACGACGATAAAGACCGCGTCTTGGTTTACGGAAACACCATCCACTGCTGTGTCGACAAAGACAAGAAGGTGATGCCGGTGGATCCGGTGACCCGCCGCATCTTCGCAGATCACGGCGTCACCCACCCCAACGTTCGGGTGACGGGCCAAGAATAGAAAGATATCAACGGGTTCTGTTTTTCCAGGCCTCTTCGTCGCCCACCACGAAAGGGTAGGTGAAGGGGCGATAACAGGCGGTGAAGTGGGGCATTTCGCCGATGTATTTTTCAAAGGCTTCGAGAATGCGCTGCTTGATGCAGCGGCCGGCCTCGGTGCTCGCTATCGGTCCGAGGGGCTCGGCCAGCGCGATGCGGCCGTCCCCGGTGACCACCATGCGCACGTTGATAACCGACGGATCTCCGCCTCGGCACCCTTGCAAGTGAGCGTTTATTTTTTCGAAGACCGCTTGTGCAGGCCGCACATCAGGCAGGTAGGGGAGGTCGGAGGTCTTTGCGTTCGACGCCTGCAGAGGTTCGGCGCACCGGATTTTTTGTGTCTGGAAGGCTTTCAAGGTGGTGAGCCTGAAATCGATCCCCATGGCGAGTCGCGGTGCCTCCTCGGCATGAGGTTGCAAAACTTCGCGCGCTTTTTCGTAATGCTTCTTTGCCTTGTCGTAGTCTCCGGTTCGCAGATAGATCGTGCCGAAGTCGTCCAGGTTGGAAGCGAGGGCGATGGCGGCTTTTTGGTCTTTCGGTGCAAGCTCCAGCTTTTTGCGCGCCTCCTCGAAGAGCTCTAGGGCCTGCGCGTTGTTGCCGTCTTTCTTGAGCCGAAAGGCTTTTTGGGTCAGCTCGCGGGCTGCCTCGAGCTCCAAGGAGGGCTGCGGAGTCTGCTCCTTGTTGGGGTTTTCTTTGCAGGACGCGGACAGGACGAACAAGACGAGCGATGCGACAAAAATTTTACGTTTCGACATGGGGCGGATGATAAAGACAATGGCTTCCGGGGGCAAGGCTCGTAAAAGGGGGTCTTTGGCGCGGTGGACATGGTCGCCGAGTTGTGATCGA
>JAABTR010000487.1 GCA_011389755.1 Deltaproteobacteria bacterium
AAACATGCGGTGGTTTGACATGAGTTCGCGGGTTTTGTTGAGCGGGGCGTTTTGGGTCGCGATGAGCCTGACCGGCGTATGTTTTGGTCAGGCTGACCGGGCGACGCCGCCGGCAGAGCCCTCGCAGGCCGGAGCCAAAGCAACGAGCTTTGCCTCGATATGGTTCGAGGGGCAGCGCGCCTCGAAAAACGCGCTGGACCAAGATGGCGCCCCTCGCAGGAGCGTTCGTGAGGCGCCTGCGTTTGACTTGCCCCCTGCGCCGAAGACGCCCTTGTTCCGCCGCGTTTCCAAAGACGAGATCTTCGAGCCCCAGGCGCCGACCGAGCCGCTTATGGGGCGCAGGGAAGTGGTCACGACGCTTTACAACATACACACGCGAGAAGCGCTCCCGCTCGTCGACGGCCGGGCGCCCGCCAAAGAAATCTTAGACGAGCTGACTCGGTGTCGCGGTTTCGGGCAGCGCAAGAGCATCGATCCTCGGCTGCTGGAGATCGTCCTCGCTGCCGCGCGCCATTTTTCGGCTGCGAAGGTGGAGATCATCTCCGCCTACAGATCTCCGAAGTTCAATGACGCCCTGTCCAAAAAAGGGCGTCACGTCGCCACCCGCAGCAAGCATATGGATGGGGAGGCTATCGACGTGACCTTCGTCGGCAGCGAAGCCGCCGAAGTGGGAGCCTGGCTCTGGCGCAACTTCGACGGCGGCGTCGGTGTCTATCGGGTCAACAATTTCGTTCACCTCGACGTCGGCCCGAAGAGACGGTGGTTCGGGCGGTAGATGTCAGATTTGTTCTAACTACAAGAGATAAAGAGAGAAATTGTTCCTTTTTCCGAAAAAGGCGCAGCATGGTAAATTCCGCTGAGAGTAAAAAATTATAAAGTTGTTGCAAAATTCCAGTTTGCGTGCCATAAAAGTGGTCATCAAAACCTTGACTAATGGAAGCTTCGGTAAAAAATTACAGCTCTCGGAAAGAAAACGTGAGTGTAATCGAAACGGAGGTTGGGGTATGAGCACCCTATTCGGACCACCGATTTTTTGTGACAACTGTTCGAGCCTGGCGGTCGCCGAGCTCGACGGGGCGCCGCTGTGTATTCGGTGCCTGTTAGAGACGCTCAAAAGAGGTGAATACAGCATCATCTCGGATCATATAGCCCCCCTCGAAAACAAACCGTTCGGCCTTAAGAGGGCCTTGCCGGATTCTTTTTTCGGAGCCAGAGTCGCCTGATTCTGCGGCGCTCCAAACCCCAGTGTCGCTCCGGTAGTCACTCCTTCAGTTTACGTTCGGCCGACGAGAGTTTTTTTGAGAGCGCGTCCAGCATCGTAAGGACGTGGTACATGTCCAGCGGGCGGTCGTCGGGATCCTTGGCCAGGCAGTGCATGATCAGCTGACCCAGTTCCAGTGAAAATTCCGGGTTGCCGGCGAAGCAGCCTTCCAACGAAGGGGGAGGGACGCTGATGTGTTGCCGCAGCAAAAACTCCGGGTCCTGTCCGATGAAGGGCAAGTTGCCCGTGAGCATTTCGAAGAGCAAAACGCCCAGGGCGTAGATGTCGGCGCGGCCGTCCACCGCCTCACCCAGGGCTTGCTCCGGTGAAATGTATTGGGGGGTGCCCATGACGTGCTGCGTCGTGGTGAGCCGGGGCGCGTCGATGATGCGCGCGATGCCGAAGTCGACCAGCTTGACGAGGGCGCCGCTAATCTCACGGCGCGGGATCAGGACATTCTCGGGTTTGAGGTCTCTATGTATCACGCCCTGGGTGTGGGCGGCACACAGCCCTTGCGCAATGGCGGCGGCCACCGCGAGCGCGGTCTTCACCG
>JAABTR010000488.1 GCA_011389755.1 Deltaproteobacteria bacterium
TAAGACCGGTACGCCGCGCTCGACGAGCCGGCGCTCGAGCAGCGCGTTGTCTGTGCGCTCTCGGGTCAGCACCACGGGTGAGCCGGTCGGCAAAGCCACGCCTCGCTTTCTTCTTGCAAAGCTTCCGGAACGTCTTGGCCCAGCAGCCACCTCGAGGCGGCGTCCTCGACGACCTCGTCTCGGCCGACGAACCGGGCCACGGCGTCTTCTTCGCCCCGTGGGGCGGCCACGTGAAGCGCAAGTCCCTCTTTTGAAGCCTCGGCATAGGCGCCGAACGGGACGTGGCAGCCGCCTCCGAGCGTCGCCAAGAGGCGCCGCTCGACACCGGCGCAGCGCGTCGTCTCTGCGTGCGCCAGCGCGCCGAGGCGCTCGAGGGTCTCGACGTCGTTTTCCCGAGCCTCCACGGCGATGACTCCCTGACCGGGGGCACAGACCCAGCGGCGTGGGTTGAGGTCGAAGGCGACGAGCTCGCCCACGTCGAGCCGAAGTCGCGCGAGCCCGGCCCGCGCCAGGACGATGGCGTCGAAGTCACCCTGGGCCAGCTTGCTCACCCGGGTGGGGACGTTGCCGCGGATGGGGGCCTGCTCGCACTGGGGCGCGTACCGGCGAAGGAGCGCCCCCCGGCGCAGCGACGACGCGCCCACCACCGCGCCTTCGCGCAAACTCAAGGGCTCGCCCGAAGCGACGGCCTCGGGTCGGACCAAAAGGACGTCTCCTGGATCGTCGCGTTCCAACAAGGCGGCCAAGACGAGCCCTGAGCCCAGCTTCGTGGGGAGATCTTTGAGGGAGTGCACCGCGAGATCGATGCGCTTGTCGAGCAGGGCTCTTTCGATCTCCTTGGTGAAAAAGCCGATGGACGAGGTCTGTTGCAAGGGCGCCTGCTGGAAGACGTCGCCGCTGGTTTTGATGATCTGCGCGGAGCACGGCTCGATGCCGGCGCACACGCGCCGCGTCTGTGCCAGCGCGAGGTCCGAGCCCCGGGTCCCGACTCTCAAAGTTCTTCGGTTCATGTCGCTTTATCCGTGTTCGTTTTCGTGATGGCTTTTACGGTGCTCAAAAGCTCTGACTCGTATTGCCGCACCAGGCCTCGCAGCTCCTGTTCCAGCGCCTTGCGGGCGCTGGAGCTCGTCATCTGCGAGAGATGTTTTTCGAGGACGCTCGGCAATTTATCGTAGATGATATCCAAGCTTCCCTTGCGGACCGTGCCGAGGATGTCTCCAAAGCTGCCCACCCGGCAAAAATGGGCGAAGTCGTCTGTGGCCGCGTTTACAGCTCGGGTCAGGCGGGTCGCCGAGCTCGGATCGTCGATCTCGCAGCTCGTGCCGCCTTCGGTCAGATCGTCGAGGCCGATGAGCTCCACGTGGGGCGGCAGCCCGTCCCGGATCACCTGCTCGGGGATCCCGATGTCCACCACGATGAGCCCGCTGTCTTTGCCCTTGGAGGCGAAGGTCTCCGGCCCGGCGATCTGGGCCTGTGCGCCGGTGCAAAACACCGCGGCGTCCACGGTGGCTAGCAGCTCATCCAGGCGCTCGAGGGGATAAACCCGGCCCGCGTCTTCGGTTTTGACGGTGCGGTTGCAGGGCAGGGCGGTGAAGAGGGGATCATTTTCGATGAGACCGAGCACCTTGGCGCCGATGCTCCCGAGCCCCACCACGGCCACCTTGGCCTTGCCCTTTTTTTGGGCAAAGCGCTGCCGCAGAGCGCCGACGGCCAGGGAGTGGACGCCCCGGCCGGTGCGGCAGCGGCAGCCGGAGTCGTCTGCGAGCTTGAGCATCCGTCCGGCCGCGGTCCCCAGGCCGTTCAAGATCCGGCTCGAGGTGCCCTCCTTGCGGGCGAGCTCGAGGGCCGAGAAGAGCTGCCCCGCGATCTGCCGCTCGCCGGTCACGAGAGACTTGGCCCCGGCCGAGACGTAGAGCAGGTGCTCGAGGGCCTCGCGGCCGGTGTGGACATAGAGGCGAAGCCTTCGGCCCGTGGGCCCGGCGGTGGCTTTCATCTTGGCGACGAGCAGCTGCGCGGCCCAGTCGGGGCGATCGCTCGAGACCACCCATTCGTTGCGGTTGCAGGTGGCCAGCTCGACGAGGCCGTCGGCGGCGCCCAGATCTTTGAGCTCACCCAAGAGCTTCTGGCGGGCGGGGCGGTCGAGCACCAGTTTGGAGCGCACGCGGGACGGCGCGACCCGGTAGTCGCAGCCCACCGCGGCGATCGGGAAAGCGGGGCGCCCCGTCATGACGCACCTTTGGCGTCGCGAAGGGCGGCCCGCGCCGCCGCCAGTCCCGAGGCGACCGCGTCTTTGACCCCGACGCCCCGCATGTAGTTTCCGGCGACATGCAGCCCCCCCAAGTCCGACAGGCTCCTTTCGATGGCGGCCCGGCGCTCGAGGTGTCCCATCACGAGCTGAGGGATGGCGCGGCGATGTCTCAGGACTTTTACAAAGGACGGGCTGCTGCGGGCATGGAAGAGCATGTCCAGGTCTGCGAGGGCGCGGGAGGCGAGCTCCTCGTCGCTGCGCTCGAGGACGCCGGGTTCGCCCACGCCGCCTAAGTACGCGGTGAAGAGGTCTCCGGGGGCGCGGCCGCCGAACAGCCTCGAGGGGAACAAAACCCCCAAGGTGCGGCAACCGGCGCCGGGCGAAGACAGATAACCGTAGCCATTCGGGATCTCTTCCACGCGTCGTTCGAAGCCCAGGTGCACCACGGCGACCTTGGCCATGGGGATCGCGGCGAGAGACGCGCTTATGTCCGAAGAGACCTGCGCGGTGAGCGCCGAGGCCGCGGCCGGCGGGACCGCGAGGATGACCCGAGGGGCCTCGATCGTCTCGCCGGGCAAAAAAACCTCGTAACCGCGTGCGGTTTTGCGAAGCGCCTGCGCCGGCGCGCCCACGCGGCACGCGGGTCCCAGCGAGCGGGCCAGCGCGTCTGTCAGCTCCCCCAGGCCGCCGGCGAAGGTGAACAGCCCCTTGCGCAGAGGCAGGCCCTGCGCCTTGCGGCTTTTTTTTCGGGCCATGGCGCCGCGGATCATGCTGCCGCGCTCTTTTTCGAAGCCCCAAAAAAGCGGGAAGGCGGCCGGCGCAGATAGCGCGGCGGGGTCACCCGCGTAGACACCGTTTATGAAGGCGCCCGCGAGCACATGCCCGGCCTCCGGGCCGAACCGGCGCGCGAAAAAATCGGCCGCGGTGTCCTCATCCGAGCCTTGGCCGCGCCGAAATGGCTCGGCCATCAAGGCGAGCTTGCCCCCGGCGCTGAGCAGGCCCGTTTTCAGAAAAGAAAGAGGTCCGGACGGGACGCGGTGGGCCTTTTGATCTCGGACGATGAAGCGGGCTTTGGCCGAGTCGTTCGCCGGGGTGAGCGTTTTTTGGAGACCCAGCTGCGCGAGGAGGTCGAAGATCTCGTCGGCCGAGCCCATGAAGGTGTGGGGGCCGCTTTCGTAGGTGAAGTCGCCCTCTCGAACGGTGCGGATGTTGCCGCCGGCTTCGGGTTTCGCTTCGCAAAGGACCACGTCCAGGCCGGCGCGTTTGAGGGCGTGGGCGCAGGCGAGCCCGCTGACGCCGCCGCCGATGACGACGGCCTCAGCCCGACTCGAAACTGATTTTTTTGCCTTTTCACTCATCTTTTCTTCCCCGAACGAACCCGGCGAGCTCGTCGATGAACGCGGGGTGCTCGCCAACTGCGGGCAGGCGGATGAAGCGGGAGATGCCTGCGCGCTTGGCGCTCTCGGCGGCGACGATGTCCAGGTCGTAGAGGGTCTCGAGGTTTTCATTGGCAAACGACACCGGGACCACGCACAGGGTCTGGGTGCCCTGGCGGCCCAGGCGATCGATTTCATTTGTCAGTTCGGGTTCGGTCCAGCGGCCCGGGCCGAGCCTGCTCTGGTAGGCCACTGACCACGGCACACCGCTTGGCAGACGCGCGGCCGCGGCCTGTGCGGTGCGGGTCACATGAGCGACGTAGGGATCGCCTTTTACGATGTGGCGCTCAGGCAGGCCGTGGGCGCAAAAGATGACGTGGGTTCCATCGGGATTGAGCTCGGGCAGATCCGCGGTGAGCGCCTCGATGTACTTGGGCGTGTCGGGGTAAGATTGGAAGCTGATGAACTCGAGGCCGAGCGCCCGGGCGGCCTTGCGCAGCTCGCCAAGGCACGAGCCGGTGGTGGAGCCGGCAAACTGGGGGAAGACGGGTAGCGCGAAGAGCTCCCGGACGCCCGTGTCCGCGAGCTTTGTGAGCACCTGTCGGATGCTCGGTTCGCTGTGGCGAAAGGCGGCCCGTACGGTGTATTTTTGGCCCAACGCCTCCTCGAGCGCCGCGGCCATCCGAATCGTGGACGGGACCACCGGGCTTTTGCCGCCGATCCGTTCGTATCGAGCCCGCGCCTTTTTTGTTCGAAGCGCCGCTACGAGGTGAGAGATGGGAAAACGAAGCGGCCACGGGAGGTCTACCACCTCCGGGTCCCCGAGCATGCTCTTCAAAAACCGGGGGACCTCCTCGAGGCTTCGTGGGCCTCCGAGGTTGAGTAAGACGACGGCGATGCGGTCTTCGCGCTGCCTCATCCCAGTGTCCTCGAGTAGGTCTGTGGCGCGGCGCTTTTTAGATAGCGGTCGAACACCATGCACGCGTTGCGCACGAACAGCCGGCCGGTTTCGGTCATGACGATTCCGTCTTCGTTGACGCAGAGCAGACCATCGGTTTCGAAATGCTCGAGCTGCTTTATCTCTTCGCGAAAATGCTCCACCGGCGAGATGCCGTGAAGCGCTCGAATTCGCGGGAAGCTCACGGCGAAATTGCAGGAGAGATCCCGGATCACCTCCCGCCGGATCTCATCGTCTCGACCCAGCAGGTGGCCGCGCGCGATGGGCAGCTCACCGCGGTCGCAGGAGGAGATGTAAGCATCGAGATCCTTGTGGTTTTGGCTGTAGGCGCTGCCCACCCCGGCGATGGCCGAGGGGCCCGCGCCGAAGACGCTGAGGTCTCGCCGCACGGTGTAGCCCATGAAGGTGCGGCCGAGGCGGCGCTCCTTGGCCGCGGCCAAGAGCTCGTCGCTCGGGCGGGCGAAGTGATCCATGCCGATGGGGACGTAGCCGTGTTCGACGAAGATTTGGGACATCCTCGCGCGGATGGCGATGGCACGGTCGGCGCTCGGCGAAGGGTTGCCCCGCAGCGCCTTTTGATGGGGGAGGAAATCTTCGAGCAAGGCGAACCCGTAAAGAGCGATGCGCGATGGACCGAGCTCGACGGTCTTTTGGGCCGTCGCCTCGGCTGTCTCCACGGTTTGATGGGGCAGGCCGCACACCAGGTCGAAGTTGATGGCGCTTTGGCCGTGCCTTTGCAAAATTTCTACGAGTGCCCGAACGTGCTCGGGGCGCTGCCCTGCGCGGCTCAGATCCAAGACGCGCTGGTCGAAGTCCTGGACGCCCATGGAGAAGCGGTTGAATCCGCGGGCGCTCAAAAGGGCGACCTGATCTTCGGTGGTGCGCCTCGGATCGAGCTCGACGGAGCGCTCGGCGCTTGCCGTGAAGGTGAAACGCTTCTCCACCGCGTCCAAGAGGCGCGCGAGCTGCGCGGCGGTCAGGTGGTTGGGCGAGCCGCCGCCGACGGCGAGCTCGGTCACGGCGACCGCGCCGCCGAGCAGGGCCGCGGTGGTCTCGAGTTCTTTTTCTATGGCTAAGAGGTACCCCTCGACCCGCGATGCGGGGGCGCCGGCCTCAGTGTGGCAGCCGCAAAAGGCGCAGCGGGTTTTGCAAAACGGCACGTGGACGTAAAGGCCCACCTCGCGGTCGCGGCCCAAGAGCCCTTCTCGCCACCGGGCAGCCACATCGCCCGGGGAGACGGGGCCGAAGTGGTTGGCCGGCGGGTAGCTCGTGTACCTGGGGCCGCGGGTCTCGTACTTGCGCCGCAGCTCGCTGGGCACATCCCTCAAAGAGGGCGCAAATGCTCCCACAGATGTCTCGGAAAAGGCCCCGGTCATCTGCCGAGCTCCTTCGCGGCGTTGACCAGGGCTGCCACCCCTTCGACCGGGACCGTGGGCTCCAGCCCGGTGCCCACGTTGAGGATGTGACCGCGGTTTTTGACCGCCCCGCACAGGTTCTGGACGCGCTCCCGTATCACCTCGGAGGGTGCGGTGAGTACGGCCGGATCGAGGTTGCCCTGAAGGGAGATCCCCGCGGGGAGCCGGCGATCGGCGTCCTCGAGGCGGATCGAGCCGTCGACGGCCAGCACATCGCAGCCCGCCTCGGCGGCGATCTCGAGGAGCCCTGCGGCGTTTCTCACGTAGGAGATGACCGGCACGTTCAAAGGGCGCACGGCCTCGACGATGCTCTTGGTGTAGGGCAGGGCGAAGCGCGCGTAGTCGTCCGGCCCCAGGTGCAAGCTCCAGGTGTCGAAGATCTGCACCGCGTCGGCGCCGGCTTCTATCTGGAGGCGCAGAAGCGACGCGACCGTGGCCGACAGGCGGGACAGGATCTCGTGGTAGAGCCCGAAGTCTTTGTGGCCCAGCGCCTTGAGGGCGAAGACGCTCTTGGACGGGCCGCCTTGGACCAGGTAGGCCGCCAGGGTAAAGGGCCCGCCGGCAAAGCCGATGAGGGCGGTCTCTCCTTTGAGCTCGGCTCGCAGCTTGCGAACAGCGCCGCCGACGTAGTCGAAGTCTTTCTCCGACGGCTCCCGCAGCTTGCGCAGGACCTCACGGCTGTCGACCCGCGGCTCGATGACCGGGCCGCCCGGGGCGAAGCGCACGTCGACGCCCATGGCGTCCAAGACCACGAGTATGTCGCAGAACAGTATCGCCGCGTCCACGCCGAAGCGCCGGATGGGCTGCAAGGTCACCTCGCAGGCCAAATCGGGCGTGCGAACCATCTGCCAAAAACCGTGAT